>JAFYCG010000235.1 GCA_017539825.1 Solobacterium sp.
CCAGTTCATCCCATGCATCAGCAGCAGATTCATCCTCATTTCTTCCGTTTTCAATTCCTGATTTATATTGACTCATAGACCAGTTATATGTTTCAGAGTCATATTTCAATCCGCCCGGATCACCAAGACTCATTAAACCGAGTGTCAGCATAGATGCACCGGATTCTTTAGGCAGCAGCATAACGCCGATCATATCTTTTAATTTGCCCATAAATCCTTTTGCCGATGCATTTTCGCCTTCGCTGGAAACAGAAAGGAATTTTTTACGCATTTCCTGAGTAAGCAGGACATCGGACTTGACATGAATGCTGAAGTCCTTGCCTTCATGTTCAATCCAGTATTCCGCCTGAATATCGCCGGCAATACTGCGCATGACGCCGAAGACCTCCTCTGCAAGAAGGCGCAAGTGCAATACTTCTTTATGCGTCAGTCCTTTTTCCATGCCAAGATTTTCCGTTAACAGCAAAGCTTCATCAAAACCTTCACCTTTACTGGTAACAATAATTGATTTTGTCTTTTCCATGTTGTTTTTTTTACCTCTGTTACAAATTTTTCTTCAGCTTTAAAACGTTTTGGCCGTTTATATACTCATATGTTACATCATCCATGGTTTTCTTTGCAAGAAATACTCCTAAACCGCCGATTTCTCTTTCTTCCGCTTTTAAGGATATATCCGGATCTCCCTTTTCCAGCGGATCGTACGGAATACCGTGGTCAATGAATGTGATGGAAACCGTAACAGGATCTTCACTGAATTCAACCCTGACAATGGCTTTTCCCTTGCCTGGTACATATGCATAATTGGCGATGTTCACAAAGATCTCTTCGGCTGCCAGTCTGATCTGCATCTGTGCACGCATCGGACAATCGGCATTCTGCAGATGGGTATCAATAAAATCCAAAACCGTTTCTAGATTGTCGAGAACTGCTTCTATCTCCAACTCACTTCTTGTAAATAACAGCGTATCTGTCTTATCCACTAAAGCAATCAGCTTTTCCTTCCAGAATTCAACCTGCTTTCTTCCTTCTTCCGTTTCCAAAGCCTTACGGCGTATAGCTCTACGGATCAGTCTGGTATAACCGATGATACGGGCTTTATCTTCCACTTCGCTGATTATCTTTTCGTTATTTGTGCCTAAATAAGCAGCTAATGTCTTATGCCAGAATACCTTGCTTGTTTCATAATCGAAACCCTGGAATTCCTGAATCACCGAATGATCCAGTTCGGAGAAACCGATAAAGGAATTAAATACGGAACCCAATTCAAAAATCGGATTTCCTACAGCAAGTGTATCCATATCAATGATCAATACTTCATCATTCTGTAACTCGATATTCTTTGTATGATAATCTCCATGAATCATATGATTATCATGCGGTACAGCTTCAACCAGCGATAACAGCTTCTTTCCCGTTTCTTCAGGAATATAATCCATTACAAACTTAACCCAGTTAAGAACCGTCTTCTTAATCTCAGGAAGTTTTCCTTCCGGTACTTCCGTACCATGGATTTTTTTCAGCATATCGACAAATTCTTTGACACACCAGTCCAGCTTGTCCGGTTCCTGTTCAATGATTTTGGAAAAAGATCTCGCATTCAGAAGTTCAAATACAGAACCATAGCTTTCACCGACCTTCACAACATCATAGGAGATAGCGGTAGGAATACCTAATACCAATGCCAGACGTGCAACTTCTCTTTCGTGCTGGATATCTTCCAAAGCATCCGGATTATTGTATACTTTAACAACATTGTCCTGGTCAATGCGGTAGATTGTACCGTTAGCGCCTTTACCGATCACTTCACATCCTTCGACACTGACAACTCTATATGCCTTTTCTACAGTCATCATCTCTGTAAATCCGGTCATTTCAAAAATCTCATAGATTTCCGGATTGACATTGATGACTGTCAATTCAGGATGTTTTTTCCGGATACGCAGTAATACACGCAACCCGGCACTGGAAATATAGTCCAGTTTGTCCGCATCTAAAACGATGGGAAGATTTGTATCGCCGATCTGATCCTGAAGCTCATTTTCAACGATCTGCGCATTGTTGGAATCAATTCGCCCTTCTAAAGCAATTCTCATTTCATTTGTGTTTTCCATGCTTAATTACCTGTTTTTTCCTTTATATTCCATGCATAACATTGTTAAATCATCAAACTGTTCTGCATTTTGAACAAATTCATCAACCTTTCTTCTGACATTGAACATAAGATCAGCAGCATCATGCTCAGGATCTTCATTTAATGCCTCCAGCATTCTTTCAACCCCGAACATATTTCCGTTACTATCTGTGGCTTCAGGCACACCATCGGTATAAAGGAAGATCTTGGAACCCGGTTCCATCTGAATCTCATATTCCTTATACTTCATGCCGGCCATACCGCCGATCACGAATCCGTGTTTATCTTTATATACGGTAAATTTACCGTCATGATCCTTTATGACAGGATACTCATGACCGGCATTTGCTGCCGTGAGTTTTCCGGTATTTAAATCCACGATACCGATCCATACGGTCACAAACATCTCTTCCCGGTTATTGGAACAGATCGCGTTATTGGTCTTTTCCAGTACTTCTCCCGGAGAATTACCTGCCATTGCGTTATTCGCCAATATGATTTTCGATGCCATCATGAATAATGCAGCCGGTATTCCTTTACCGGATACATCCGCCATAATCATACATAAGTGATCATCATCAATTAAGAAGAAATCGTAGAAGTCTCCGCCGACCTCTCTTGCCGGATCCATAGATGCATAGATATCAAATTCCTTCCGATCCTGAAAAGCAGGAAACTGGTTCGGCAGCATATCACCCTGTATCCTTGTTGCCAAGGATAATTCTGTATTGATACGTTCCTTTTCAACGGTGATCTTTTTAAGATTTTCTTCGTATATGGCAAGATCTCTTTCCATATCCGCCATAATCAGGCTTAGGTTTTCTATCTCATCACCGGTTTTGATATTCAGCCTGCTGAAGTGATCTGTATTTGTCACACCTTCTTTTTTATCTTTTACATAGACTACAGCAGCATCGGCAATCAAGTTAATCGGTTCAACAAGAGCTTTCTTGAAATGGCGTCTCATAAAATAACCGACAAGAAATGTTATAAGACACATCGCTACAAGATATTGGATCGTAAAAGAACGCATAGCTTTACCGACATTCGCCAGGGAGATATCACTCAGCAGGAATGCGGCAATTCTGCCGTCTTCTCCATAAATCGGAATACCGCTGGTACAGAGCCATCCGTACTTTTCGGTATTATCGATATCATACAATGTTCCTCTTCCATCCCAGGATAAGAATTTTTCCATTCCTTTTTCAGTGACAGATTCCCATTCACCCGGATATAATGTATCTTCACGATTCGGATCACAGAGATATACCATAGTGCAGGTTTTTTTATCATACATTGCAAGATAAATATCATCTACATCACTTGAATCATAAAAATCCTTCATGATCGATCGAATATACTTGTATTCAGGTTTTTTTATAAACTCTGCAAAACGCATACGATATTCATCTGTACCGCATTGATTTCGTTCATTTGTGGTCTGATTCCGAAATGTATCCATGACCTGATTCGAATAGATCCTGACATCTGATACTTTGTTCAAAACCGCAGCTGCATTACGGCAAAGATTGAAGGAATCATGGATATATTGTCTCACAAGTGAATATGTATATAAACTTAAGCCGATCGCAAATGCAACTATACCAAGTATGACCGCTTCCATAACCGTAGCACGAAAGGTCTTAGTGGCTATGGAATAACGCATCTTTTCAAATTCACTCATTTCTCTGATACTTTTTTCGGGCATATTAGATCCTTCTGTGATGTAGTAGATATTTTCTTCAATCATTCTATCAGTTTTTATGGATTAAATCACGGTAATACGTATTATTTATCAGATAAATTATAGAAAAATGAATTAATGAGTAGTATTCAATGCTACAGATCCATTCGAAAATCACATCTGACTAAAGATATCATTAACAAGAATTCACGCCAAATTGCCAACAGACCTGTTTTCAATATTTTCCGAGTTTTCCCGAAAACAAAAAAGCCTCAAAAGTTTAGCACTGCTGTTACTTTCAAGGCTTTTCTGATATGCGCCCGAAGGGACTCGAACCCTCAACCTCCAGATTCGGAATCTGCTGCGCTATCCATTTGCGCCACGGACACATTGCTTAACTATTGTATCACTTTTTATATTGAATTGATGTTTAAATTTTCCGGCATTCCATATAATACCGTTTTTCCTTTGCTTCTCCGATGGAGAATGCTTTTCTTGGAAATACACCGTATTGATCAATATAAGAAAACAGATCATGACTGGAGAATGCCGGCAACAATAAGCCTATAGTATGATCCTTTTGACATAGCTGCAACAAAGATTCCTTACCATGTATATAATCGATTTTTCCTTTATGTTCCTTTATATAACGATCCAGAAACGGCTGCAGTGTTTCCAGAACTTCCGTATTTTTAAATATCGGAAGATATACCGTACCCTGATTGGTTCTGGTATACCATGGAATCGCAATACCATCTTCTTTCGGAAAATATTCTTTCAGTTTGGAAATGAAATCATCTGTATCGATATCCGTTAAACAGCGATGAATCGGTTCAAAAATCTGAACCGGATCATGAATGTTTTCCAGTTCCACCAGTGCGTATGGATCACCATTTAACAAGCGGTACGTTTCTTTCATTGCTGCTAGAGAATGATTCCCATCCCCTACCGCATACGCCAGCAACTGGTTGTATTTTTCTTTCTGGTGTTCCACATAGTGAGACAGATTGCGGTCTGTCTGTTCTTTCAATTCTCCTTCAACAAGCCATCCCCGTATATGTCCGCCATCCATGCATAAATCCATATCATACAGACACTGCATTTTATCCTTCATCTTTGAAAGAGGCTCGATGATTCTGTATTCATCATCATCGCAGAATACGATAATATGGGAGACATCCAGGGAAGAACCAAGCTTCGTCTTTAAACGAGGCGGTATTCTTTCTTCAACTGTCTTTTCACTGGCTCTTACCGGTGTTTTATGAGACGGAATAAAGTCATATTCTCTCAGATCCAGTTTCCCGATCAGACCTTTTCGAATCGTCTGATTCGCTAAAGTTCTTTCAACATATACGTAGCACTCTTTATATTCCGTGAAGATATTCTGCTGAAGATAATCATCCATCGTATCATGAATCTTCTTAATATCCTTGCTGTTGTCGTTGTTCAGATATGCCTCCGGAAGTATGGTGTGAAGTGAACTGACTTTGTTTTTATACATAGCATTGACAGTATCCCAGTAATCCTTCTCAGAAGTAAACTGATCACAGGCAATAACCGGCCATGTATGCAGGTACTCTTCCTTCGGCAATAATATATCAGCAGATTGAAAAATCATATCTTTCATATATTCCTTCCTTGTGCGCACAATATCATATACAAAAAAACAAAAAAAGAAAAGAGTTATGGTTATAAGGGATGATTGATTCTATATAAAAACACAGTAAAACATTCCTGAAAGATCATGCTGTTTGTTGTATTTTTATAGACTTTTGAATCACAGCAGTTTCTTTAATTATATTGCGTTCATAGCTGTTCGAAAGAATCTTACTGCCTTGTACAACGAAAAATGAAAAGCCTCTGCCTTTTTATCAAAGCAGCGGCTTTTGTTTGTCCTATAAACAACCAAATTGTTTCCTGATTTGGTGTAAACAGTAAATTTACATCTCTGTTTTATCGATATTTTCTTTATTTCTTCTGATAAACTTGATCGGTTTTCCTTTGAAAATATTCTTTTTCTTAAGCAGTTTGGAAACCCCATAGATTACACCAGCAAACAATAACAGGAATAACCAGGAATGCGCTACAAATAATACAAGCTCTTCCAGGAAATCTACAAATCCTGTAATGCCGGATTTGAATTCCTTGACAAATCTTTCACTGAAAGTTTCCGGTTCTACGGTATATTCAATGACTTCCTTCAGATTCAAATAAATTGTGGAATAATTAACGTCTGTATCCATCTGGCTCAGATTGGATTTGAGCATATTCAGCTGCGACTGTACTTCCGTCAGTCTTGCTTCAATTGCAATCATGTCTTCAATTGTTTCCGCTTTTTCCATCATCGCCAGCAGACGTGTCTGCTGTTCTTCCAAAGCGGTTGCCTGAATGGATGTATCATTGTAACGCTTTGTGATGTTTTCTACATTTGTGGATCTGGAAGTGATCTTGCCGGTTCCTTCCATGTCTTCCAGGAAACTCTGAAACTGTGGCGTAGGAATACGAACGGTCATATTGATATTGCGAGAATTTCTTCTGCCGGTATAGGTGGAACTGTACCAGTTATAATCATTATCGTATTCATTCTCATTTTCAATAATGCCGTTATAACTCTGTATTCTCTCCCGAATATTCTGCAGGGATTGTTCATATTCCAGAGATTCAATATTGATACTGCCTGTATAGACGAGTTTTTCAGAAGAAGGGACAAATTCCGGTTCTGCAGGACTAGGCTCATACTCTTGCGGGTATTCCATATCTGCTTCATCATAATCAATGGCAGCTTCTTCTGCAGCCGCATAACCTGCATAATCTGCAGTGGCATTCGTATCTGCAATGCCATAGTAATTGCCGTAATCTTCCTCTTTTGCTTCTGCTGCTCCTTTTGCGCCGGAGCATCCGCATAATGCAACGATGCATACAAGGGATAAAATGCCTTTACGATTAACCTGTTTCATTTCTAACACCTCCGTTATATCAGCATTCTTAACTTTTGATCAAGCAGCTTCATGGAAATATGATCGGACATATATTCAATCTCACCATCCGTATGAACCCATAGCGGAATATCCGTCTCAATTTCCGTTTTTTCTGCTCTACTAATATAGACGCCATGAAACTGTATATGGTTTCCGGAATATGCAAAAGGAAACATTCTGAAAAAATCAAATTGTGTTAATCCGTCTGCAACGCATAAATCCAGCTTTCTGTCATCCCCTTTGGCTTCAGGTGCAAATTTGAATCCGCCGCCTTCAAACGGCTGGTTCATCACAACCGCAAACAGAAGCTTCGGAAACTCCCTTGTAACCCCGTCAGAGGTAATTCTAGCCGGTACTCTTTTTGTCTGGATAATGGTATTGACTGCAGTAGCAATATAAATCAGCTGTCCGAGATGAAGCTTATTTAATACTTTTTTCCAGTCGGATGCGGCATTTGCACAAACAGCTGCATCAAAGCCGATCCCGCAGGAAATATTGAACCTGCGTGTATACGGGGTGGCTTTTACAATCATGCCGTCCGCATCATAACAGTTGTAATATGTCAGTTCTCCTACATCCAGTTCCCTGACGGTATTTTTCTGCAATATGATCTGCAGTCTTTGTTCAAGGCTTTCATGTATTTCCAAAGAACGGTATAGATCATTTCCCGATCCGCAGGAGATAAACCCGATTCTTGTCCGCTCAAAATCCTGTATACCGTTAATAGCTTCATTCATGGAGCCGTCCCCGCCGAAAACAATGATATCGGTATCTTTTTGTCTTCCGGTCAGATCACGAACAATCTGTGCTATACCGTAGTTTTCAGAAGAATAGTGAACATTATATGCCTTTGTATACTTCCGAATGATTTGTTCTGCCGTCTTCCATGTTTTTAATGTTTTTCCGGAAGCACCGGCAGGATTGACAATAATTTCAAACATTTCTCTTACTCCTGAAAGGCCAGGTCTTTGTTTTGCCCGTCTTTTGCAATGATACAATTGTGAAAAATACCCTTTAATTCCTCTTCATATTGCCATGGATCATGCATTGATGGTGAATAATGGGTAAACCACAATTCATGAACATTGGCTTTTGCGGCAATGGATGCACACTCCTGCATCATCATATGCCGGTTTTCTTTCGCATTTTCTATCTTCTCAGGATCTCCGTACATGCCTTCTGCAATCAGAAGATCTGCATTCACCGCATGGCTTTCAATGTAAGGAACAGGTCTTGTATCGGTTGCATACACGAGTTTAATCCCTTTTCTCGGATCACCGAGAACCATATCCGGTGTATAAACTTTTCCTTCGTATTCAACGGTTTCCCCTTTTTGCAATCTCCCCCAGTACATTTTGGGCAGATCCAGTTTTAATGCTCTTTGTACATCGAATTTAGGCTGTCTGGCCAGTTCGAAGGAATAGCCGAAACAAGGTACACTGTGCTGCAAGGCAAAAGCCGTTATCTTCATGTCATCGATCATGAAGCTCTCTTCCCTGTTTCTGATTTCCTTATATCGTATTTCAAAAGGAACATATCTTGCGATAATGAAGACCCCCTGCAGGATTTCCTCCAGGCCTTTCGGTCCGTAAATCGTCACAGGCTCTGTTCTTTCGGATTTTGCCATCGTCAACAAGAGACCGGGCAATCCTGCCGTATGATCTGCATGATAATGTGTCAAAAGAATGGTATCGATTTCCTTCGGTGATTTACGCTGCTGGCTTAAGGCAATCTGTGTTCCTTCTCCGCAATCGACCAGTATGGATTTCCCGTTCCATTTGACAAGCAGGCTTGTCAGCCATCTGTCAGGTAACGGTACGGTTCCTCCTGTTCCAAGCAGACATACATCAATCATCCAACTCCCCCTTTCTTTTGCAAAAACTCTGTCATAATGACAGAGTCAGATATTGCCGATGAGTTCCGATAGTTTCGGCATCAACTGTTGTTTTCTGGAAATGATCTTCGGATCAAATCCGCTGTGTTCATCAAATTTTGTTTCGATAACATCCGATAATACATAAGATAATGGTCCGTAGTAGACAAAGTAGGATCCTTCGCCCATCACATCCGTAAACAGCATGACCATCAGATCCAGACGGTTTGTGCTCTGTTCCTTCTTGAGATTCTCTTTGAATACCGGTAACAGCTGCAGAACCTCTTCGCTGTGAGAGAAGTTTGTCTGACCGATTGCGAAGCGGTAATTCCCGATTTCATACGTCTTCAGGTCACGGTTCAAAATCTCATGCGGTGTGGAATCTTTCAGGGCTACAGAAGCACCTAACATATCTCTTGCATAGGCATCAATATCATCTATGCCTGCTCTTTTTGCCAGCCAGGAAGCTGTAATACGGTCTTCTTCGGTGGTTGTAGCGGATTTAAAGTTCAATGTATCTGACAAGATTGCACTTAGCAATAATCCGCTCATGTCCGCATCCGGCAACAAGCCGTTTTCCTGATACAGTGTAGAGATAATGGTACATGTACAGCCGCATTTGTGATTGCGGTATTCAATCGGATGGTCCGTCTGTACATTGCCGATATGATGATGGTCTACAATGGCTGTTAAATATGCTTTATCCAGATTATTGATCGTCTGATTCATCGCACTGTGATCAACCAGGGCAAACTTTAATTTCTGATAGTTCCTGGTATGATAACGGGAAATTGAGCCGATAACTTTACCTTTCTCATTTAATACAGGGAATGCTCTGACACGGGAATTAAACATCTTTGTCGCAACATCATCGATATATTCCGTATCCCGGAAGGTTATCATATCGGTTGTCATGATCTGTCCGACACTGTAGCTTTCCGTGATAACACGGGCGGTATGCATTGTATCATGATGTGTTTCGATAATTGCACAGCCTGCTTCTTTTGCAAGGTCAATGACTTTTTGTTCTGCATGAACATTACATGTAATGATGATACAGCCGGCACCGGATTCAATTAAACGGATTTGTTTTTCCGTACCGCTGGACAGAATGGAAATGCCCTCTTTCAGGTTAAACATATCCATTTCCGCACCTTCCAATGTAATGATATGCACTTTACCGTTGATTTTAAAATTCTCCGGTTCTGTAATGATCTTTCCGCCGATCGTCTTGGCAATGTTCTTCAAAGAAGAAGTAGACATCAGATGATCCAGATCGGTATCCGGATGGATTCTGACTCGGGAAAGGTCACTCGTGGTACAAATACCGCACAGATTATTTTCATCATCTATGACAACCAGAGAGCGGGTATGCATATCCAGCATCATATGCCATGCGTGATGAACGGTTTCCTCAATATTGATTGTAATGGGCTTATCCAGATCAATATCCATTAATCTTGCTCTGGCATCTGTAAGAAGCAATGGATTTTCCTGATGGAATCTCTTTAAGATAAATTTAGTTTCTTCATTTAAAGGTCCCTGTCTGCATGCTACTGCAGGCTTGCCGCATCTGTTCAGCATATCCGCATAGGTGATTGCCGCACAGATCGAATCACTGTCAGGGTGCTTATGTCCGATGACATAAATATTATTATTCATGAATTCCTCCGAAATAATGATAGAAAGAAGACAATATTCTGTCTTCTTTTCATTTCTATCATCATTATATCATTAATACGTTAAAATTTCGTTACCAGTTTCCGTAATTAAGATTGTATGTTCCCATTGTGCGGAGTCGGAATGATCTTTCGTATACACTGTCCATTCGTTATACGGATCAATCGCAACACCCGGTTTGCCGGCATTGATCATCGGTTCAATCGTAATAACCATTCCAGGTACAAGAAGCATGCCTGTATTCTTCTTGGCAATATGCATGACAAACGGATCTTCATGAAATTCAAGACCGACACCATGACCGCCCAGATCCCTGACTACAGAGTATCCGAGAGATTGTGCATACTTGGCGATTGCATAACCGATATCTCCGACTCTTGCCCATGGCTGTGCTGCCTGAATACCAATTTCCAGACATTTCTTCGTCTCTTCAACCAGTTTTCTTCTCTGTGGAGATACATTGCCGATCATGAACATTCTGCTTGCATCTGCATAATATCCATCCAGTATGGTTGTACAGTCAACATTGACAATATCACCATCCTTCAGCTTGATCAGACGGCTGGGAATGCCATGGCATACTTCATCATTGATGGAAGTGCATACGCTTTTCGGATATCCTTCATACTTGTAAGGTGCACAGATTGCACCATGTGCATGTGTATACTCCCTGACGATATCATCAATCTCGGATGTGCGCATACCTGCATGGATCTGTTTTGCTACTTCATCCAGAACACCGGTATTGATTTCACCTGCTTTGCGTATGCCTTCAATCATTGAAGGCCTTTTAATATATTTCTCATCAATCACTTCGACATGTTTCAGCCGAAATGCCTTTATCTTTTCCTGAATATGTTCAGGAATCGGCTCCTGTTCATCTATTTCAAGCCATCTTTTCTCATCCATAATATCCCTGCTTTCTTAAATCTTATTTGTACTGCCGATCCCGCCTGTTCTGACCGTTTCGGTATCATCATCTTCCGTAATCCCGTATGCCAGGAATATTCCCTGCACAAATGCTTCCCCTTTTTCTATAACAAGATTTTTTTTCTCTCTGGAATCATTGATCATCTTACAGAAAATATGTCCTTCATTTTTGGCGTCATAGTAATCACTGTCAATTATACCAACGGTATTATTCAGCTGGAATCTGTATTTGAAACCAAGTGAACTCCTCGGAAACAACATAAGTACGTTACCGCTAACTATTTTAGCACGAATTCCCGTCGGAATCAGTACTTCTGATCCGGAAGGCACATGAATATCACATGGTGCAAAGAAATCATATCCGGCTGAACCTGTTGTCGCTCTTTTCGGCAGTTGTATGGCATGATAAATCTTTTCTGTCTTCTCTTCTGTTGCATCCGGATCAAACTTCTTCCATGCTTCACAAAACTGAGAAAAACTGACTTTTTCAAATTTGGCAACTTTTAACATATCATTCTCCCTGCATCATATAAAACAAAAACTCAGCCATAGCCTGTTCAAAAGGATAAACTGTCAGGATCAGACTGTCATTGAAGATTTTGTGATCCGGATAGAACAAGGCATGGAACAGTTTCATCACGATTCCCTTTCGATCCAGAGTTCTGGCATATCCTGTCATATCCATCATATTTCCACCCGGAAGATACGGATAATTTTCATCCAAAGCACTTGCAAAGACATCCTGAATTTCTTTTTTTGTTTTTTCATAGTCATATATGGCTTCTTCATCATACTCTAATACTTCCATGATTTCATCTAACATGCCGTAAAAATAATTCTCATCATTCAGGTATGGCAGATGAAGCTGTTGTTTTAAAGTATCGGTAATCATCTGTTCACTGCGTAAATGGTTAATACTGTTTGCCAGCTTAATCTTTGTTTCCAGCAGTAAAACACTTCTGTACCATGCATCAAACCAATGCGGAATCGCAAACGGAATAAATGCATATTTTTCTCCCGCATACTTGTGAAATGCTTTCATACCGTCCAGATAACCGATCCGTTTTGCTCTATTCAGCTTTTCTTTGTCAAATTCCAGAAAACTGTATAAATCACTGTGCGGATGAATATAGGTAATGTGTTTCCGGCGAATGTATTGCGGATGGATTGCTTCACTGTGCAGATCAATGGCGATGATCTCTTCCGCACCGAGCCTTAAGGCAAAGTCGATCGGAAAATTATCAAAATATCCGCCATCCACATATTCTATACCATCAATTTCTTTTACCGGAAATACAGGATAAGCAGCAGCTGAAGCAATCAGCCAGTCTTCCCCATGCTCACGCATCATCTCCTTGGTAACATAAACACCTGTATGACCTTTGCTCGTTGCAGTAATACATCCAAAATCAATATCCGAAGAGAAGAATTTTTCTTCATCATAATATTCATGGACCATTTCAATAAACGGTCTGATATCAACACCATGTTCTCTGAACCATCCCTTTACACTGTCCATCAGAGAATCTCTTTCTTTAAAGATCTCAGAGAAAGTAGTCTGAGGTGTAGGAACATAACTGTTTACGATCTGATCAGCGCTGAGATTTTCATACATCTCAAGCATTTTATCATAATCACCCTGTACAAGCATTGCCGCATTTAAAGCGCCGACAGAGGTGCCTGTAATGATCTGCCAGTCATCCCGATGCAGTTCTTTCAGAGCTTCTATTACGCCTGCCTGATATATGCCTTTTGTACCGCCTCCGGCTAAAACCAATGCTTTTTTCATGGAATCCTCCCAAGCATGTATTTTACCATTCTGATAAAAAAGTAAAAGATGAATTTCATTATTTCATTTATTTTCCGGTCTTTTACGTTATAATAATCTCTGTTGTTAGGAGGAACCTCATGAAATTAAATGTTGCGGTATTCTTTGGCGGTGAAAGTGTTGAACACGAAGTGTCCATCATTTCCGCCAATCAGGCAATCCACGCCCTGGATAAAGATAAATATAATGTTATTCCTGTATATGTTTCCAAAGACAGAAGATTGTTCTGTTCCGATCTCATGTTTGATGTAGCCAATTTTACGGATCTGAATCACCTTCTTTCCGAATCAACACAGGTTGTTATTTCAAAGGAAGATAACCGTGTTGTAATCCGGCCGGTCAAGACGAAACTTTTCGGCCAGAAGGAACTCGGAACAATTGATGTTGCCATTCCTGTCATGCATGGAACAAACGGTGAAGACGGCACAATTCAGGGATATCTGGAAATGCTGAAAGTTCCGTATGCAGGCTGCGATCTGTACGGTGCTGCCATAGGTCAGGATAAAGTTATGCAGAAACACATTCTTTCCGATAACAATATCCCGATCACAAACTGGTTCTGGTGTTATGCGGAAGAAATGGATGAACATCCGGAAGAAGTTCTGAAGAAAGCAAGAAAGCTCATCTACCCTGTCATTCTTAAACCGGCAAGAACCGGATCCAGCGTCGGAATTTCCATTGCCCATAATGATGAAGAATACATGGCCTGCTTTGATGAAGCAAGACAGTTTGATGAAAAGATCATTACAGAAAAAGTTGTTAAACCGATGGTTGAGATCAACTGTTCTGTATTAGGAAGCTGTCATGAGGCTAAGGCCTCTGTTTTGGAACAGGTTGGCGGTTCTGAAGAATTCCTGACCTTCCAGGAAAAGTATCTCAGCGGATCCAAGAGTTCCAAGGGCACAGGTTCTAAAGGCATGGCAAGCACTGCCAGAATCGTACCGGCACCTTTACCGCAGTCACAGACGGAAATGATCCAGGATATCGCCCTGAAGACATTCAAAATCCTAAATGCATCCGGTGTCTGCCGTATTGACTTCATGATGGATGAAGAAACCAAAAAGGTTTATGTCAATGAAATCAATACCATTCCGGGTTCCCTTGCCTTCTATCTCTGGGAAGCTACAGGCATGCCGTTTGATCAGCTGATGGACAACCTTGTACAGCTCGCTCTTGACAGACAAAGAAGAAGAGAAAAGATGACTTTCTCTTATGAGACAAACATCCTGAGCAACTTTACTGCCGGAGGTACAAAAGGTGCCAAAGGAGCTAAACGCTAAGCCTTGACGAAAGTCATGGCTTTTTTATACTCTTTCTTTTATAATTAAGAAAAAAGGAGAATATTATGTCAACACCTCATAATAGTGCTGCGAAAGACCAAATCGCAAAAACGGTTTTAATGCCGGGTGATCCTCTTCGCTCTAAGTTTATTGCGGAGACATTTTTAGAAAATCCTGTTCTGGTGAATAACGTTCGCGGAATCAACGGATATACGGGAACATATAAAGGCGTCCCTGTTACCGTCATGGCTTCAGGCATGGGAATGCCGAGCATCGGCATTTATTCCTACGAACTGTTCAAGGAATACGATGTGGATAATATCATCAGAGTCGGATCTGCAGGAGCTTATTCCCCTGATCTCAAGGTATTTGATGTTGTGATTGCCGACAGTGCATATTCTGAAAGCACCTTTGCAAAATACCAGTGCGGATTTGAAGGAGATACAATTGAGCCTTCCGCAGAATTGAATGCCAAACTGATCAAGGCTGCAAATGCCCTTGGCATTCCGTATACACAGGGAACCATTCATAGTTCCGATATCTTCTACCGTGAAAGTTCGGATTATCTGCATGAAGTCGTAGATATTCATCACTGCGTAGCAGTGGAGATGGAAAGCTTTGCCCTTTTCTCCAATGCACGCGTATTACACAAAAATGCTGCATGTCTTCTGACCATTTCAGACAGCCTTGTCTCACATGAAGAAACAACACCTGAACAAAGACAGACAAGCTTTACACAGATGATGCAGATTGCTCTTGAAGCTGCAATTATGTAAACAAAACCCCGATTTTTGTCGGGGTTTATTTTATTTTATCAGGCTTTTCACCATGATTGATTTTTCTGATATTGATCTGAATCTCTTTTTTATGGGTTATAACCCACTCCCTGATTTCCACTGTCTTTTTATCATCGACTTTTCCTTTTGTTTCACGAAGGTTGCCGCTGAAATCCATGACAATTTCTCCTTCATCGTTAAACGCATGTATGGAAGGTATGTTCAGTCTGTAATTTGCATCAATATTCATGCCGGCAACAGATCCGATTATGATTTCACGAAAGGACTGTACCCGTGCGCTTAG
>JAFYCG010000023.1 GCA_017539825.1 Solobacterium sp.
AATTTAAAAAATTTTATTTTCAAAAAGAAAAGACCCGGAATTGGGTCTTTCAAGCTTTAACGTCCGATGGTTCTGCGGATGTAGTAGCGGCAGTTGATGATGCCGCAGATCAGGCATGGCACAAGGAAGCCTGCAATCATGAAGACGCATATATTCATCTCTACATGTTCGGCAATCATAATGGATACCACATGCAGTAAAGCTGCAACAATGACAAATCCATACAGTTTGACAACTTCAGAGATGATGATCTTCTTCAGGTTCTTATGCATGTAGCCGATATGTTCCAGAGATCTGAAGAACAAGGGTCTAGCCTGTACTTCGGTGGAATATTTGAACATGACACCCAGAGAAGCAAGAATGTTCATCATAAGATAGGAAACATTGACCAGCAGCAATTCAGACGGCTTGTCCTTTACGGAAATGCCCTCTGCAATCAGGAATACGACAACCAGGAACAATAAGATCATGTTCGGCTTTAATACCTGCAGGTCATTTCTTAAGAAACCCATCTCTGCAACATAATCCGCATTCTTCAGCTTCTTCGTCTTAATCATCTTACCGATAAACGGGATGATGACACTGTCAATCATCATTGTGAAGCCAAAGATTGCGATAACCGCAAAGAACAATGCCGGTATCTCCGTGGAAGTGAAGTAAATCACGATCGGACCGAAGAAGAACAACAGGGATACAATCTGTTTAAATGTTTTCGGCATATGCAGGTTGAAACCGAGATTGCTGTTGTCGGATCTGACAACTCTGGTTGCATTCAGAAGATTTAATGCGGAATTACGATATGCATAACCAAGGTTGACCATGGTTGTCCACAAGATGATGTATGCCAGAATCCACAACATGACAAAGATCGCTTCTCCATGCACTGCTATCTGAAATTCTGTTGTCATCCTGTTCAAGAGTGGTATGACAGCCGTACCCAGCAACATGCCTGTAGGAATGGAGATTGCCAAAAGGATGGAAGTCTGCAGAAGCAGATATCCTGCTAACTGTACATACGTACAGCCGCATGTCAGCAATACCGCCATATCCTTTGCCTTGTTACGGATAAAGAAGTTGTTGGCGAAGATAATTTCAATAGAACATACAACGATTGTTGTCATTGTCAAAACGGTAACGGTTCCGTTTGAACTGTCAATACTGCCCCTGCTTCCCGGGAAGCTTGCCGCAATATTGAAGAAGAGGTAAATCTGCATTGTCGTTAAGACAAAGGTCAGTAAATAGAAGAAACTTCTTCTCGGATCATTCTTTAATGATCTTAGCGCCGTTGTAACAATCATTACTGTATAATCCCCCTTGATTCTTCTGAATTGATTTCCACGATTTTCTGGAAATACTCATCCTGTGTCATATCACCTTTGGACAGCTCTTTCTGAATCATGCCGTCCTTGATAAAAATCAGTCTTGAAGTATATGATGCGATCAACGGGTCATGGGTAACCATGACGATTGTTACCTTGTCTTCGTTATTCATCTTCTGGAAGATCTTCATCAGCTGGGATGAGTTTGCACTGTCCAGTTTACCGGTAGGCTCATCCGCCATAATGATATTCGGGTTGTTGACAAGAGCTCTGCAGATTGCCCCTCTTTGTCTCTGTCCGCCAGAGCATTCAAACGGCAGTTTCTCCAGGGTGATTGTGATGTTCATTCTGTCAGCGAGCTCGTTGACTCTTTTTGTAATCTCTTTTTCATCCATTTTGGCAAGAGATAACGGCATGGCAATATTTTCAAAAATGGTATGTGTGTCCAAAAGGTTGAAATCCTGGAAGATAAAGCCTAAATTGTCATAACGGAATTTACCTACTTCTTCATCAGACATCAGTTTTACATCATGTCCGTTGATTCTGACTTCACCGCTGGTCGGCATATCAATGGTAGAGATATTGTTGATGAATGTGGACTTGCCGCTTCCGCTGGGTCCCATGATTCCCACAAACTCTCCTTCATACACCTTGAAGTCAACACCATGCAGTGCTTCAAAAGCATTTTCTGAATAAGCATTGTAGATCTTAACAAGTTTTTGTGCCTCTAAAACAACATTTGCCATAACCCTCTCCCTTATAGTTCTTCTCCGTTGGATGCGATCACTTTCTGATACCAGTAATAACTGTCTTTCTTAATTCTCTGCAAGTCCTTGCAATCCATATCTTCCCTGTTGATATAGACAAAACCATATCTCTTTCTGAAGCCCTGATGCGAACTTAACAGATCTTCAAATGACCATGGAGAATATCCCATCAGCTCTACACCGTCTTCAATGGCCAGTGCACAGGCTTTGATATGTTCACGCAGATAATCGATACGATAATCATCATGTACCTTGCCGTCTTCGGTCAATGTATCAGCCATTCCCAATCCATTTTCGGTAATTAACATCGGCAGATGATATCTTGCATAGTAGTCATTCAGGACAATTCTTAATCCCATCGGATCAATCTGTGCACCGTATTCACTTGCAGAAAGGTTGTTGTTTCTTTCATCACGGCAATAGCCGTACTGGTCAAAGTCAACCTCATTGCCTCTGTATACGCGCATGCCGATCGGATGCTCATCATCCACAGGCAGATAGCTTGCACATAATGTACGATAGTAATTGAATGCGATATAGTCAGGTCTTCCGTATTTCAGGATTTCCGCATCCTCTTCTTTGATATCCGGCATAATATCTCTTTCTTTGAGATATCTCAGATAATATCCCGGATATTTTCCGTAATAATGCATATCCAGACAATACACTGTCTTGAAGGCATCATTCATCTTTGCTGCCCATACATCCTCCGGTTTGTTTGTCAGAGGATAGGTACATGTGGAAGATACCGCAGGACCGATCTTACCGCCTTCAACAAGTTCATGACATGCTTTAGTGGCTAATGCATGTGCTAAGAACATATGATAGTCCATGGCAGCACGGATCTTGTCAGCCTTCCATGGATCCGGTTCTTCAATGTTCATTCTCTCATCCACACGAATCATCAGATTCTGCTCATTGATCACCTGCCAGTATTTCACCTGGTTTCCGTATTCTTTGAAACATACTTCCGCATATTTGACAAAAGCATCAATGCATCTTCTGTCTTCCCATCCGTTATATTTCTTCACTAATGCATAAGGAAGATCAAAGTGATACAGGGTAACAAACGGCTGAATACCGTTCTCACATAACAGATCAATCACTTTGTGATAGAAAGCAACACCTTCAGGATTTATCTCCCCGTCTCCGTCAGGAATAATCCTGGACCAGGAGATCGAAAAACGGTAAATCTGCATGCCCAGTTCCTTCATCAGGGCTATATCTTCTTCATAATGATGGTAAAAATCACTGGCTGTTTTTGTATCAGCCTGTTTATCTGAGCGTTTAAAGGAATTATAATCAGCAACGCTCATTCCCTTATGGTCTTCATCCCAAGCGCCTTCTACCTGAAAAGCTGAGGTAGATGCACCCCATAAAAAATTCTCCGGAAATTTCATAAAATAGTACTCCTTTGGATTATTATAACATTTTTCAATAACATTAGACGAATGATTGTGAATACATGTATACTAATTACAGGAGATGTATCGCTATATGAAAACATTAATTGAGCTATATGATGAGCGTCCTTTGGAAAATGTCCTGGCTACAGAAGTCTTCCGCCCGGAAAGAACCATCTTTCTGGCTTCGGAAGAAATTATAAAAGACGGCCAGCATCAGGAAAGGATGAAAAGCTACTTTCAATACCGCAATCTGGATACAATCATATACTTCCGTACCTGTAATACATACAATGAAAAAGAAGTCTTAAATCAT
>JAFYCG010000236.1 GCA_017539825.1 Solobacterium sp.
GAACATGAACGACGATGTTGAAATCGTTGGTCTGAGACCTACTCGTAAGACAGTCGTTACTGGAATCGAAATGTTCCGTAAGATGCTTGACTTCGCACAGGCTGGTGACAACATCGGTGCATTGCTCCGTGGTGTTAACCGTGATGAAATCGAACGTGGCCAGGTTCTTGCTAAGCCAGGTTCCGTTACTCCTCATACAAAGTTTAAAGCTCAGGTTTACGTTTTGACAAAGGAAGAAGGCGGCCGTCATACACCATTCGTATCCAACTACCGTCCTCAGTTCTACTTCCGTACAACTGACGTTACAGGCGTTATCACTCTTCCAGAAGGAACAGAAATGTGCATGCCTGGTGACAACGTTGAAATGAACGTTGAACTCCTCAAGCCAATCGCTGTTGAGCAGGGAACACGTTTCTCCATCCGTGAAGGTGGAAGAACTGTAGGTTCCGGAAACGTTACAGAAATCGTTGAATAATTTCTGAAATGTCCAAAAGAAGTTTCCATTACGGAAGCTTCTTTTTTTATCTTTATGCAAGTTTTATCGGATGATTATTTGCTTTTCTTTGTATAATTCGTCATAATATACGGTGGAGAAAAGGAAGGGTTGAATGAACGATAAAAAAAGAATCCTTGCATTATTTGGTTTACAGGCAGCAGTATTTCTATATGCCTGTACCGGTTATTTTACAAAAATGGCAGCCCGTGAAAGCTTCCTGTCTTTTCGTTTTTGTTTTTTCTATGCCTGCATGATCGGACTTCTGGGAGTATATGCCATTTTATGGCAACAGTTTTTGAAAAGATTTCCTTTAACGACATGTTATGCAAGCAGGGCGATGGCTTCTGTATGGACAATGTTAATTGCCTTTATTGCTTTTCATGAAACAATATCCTGGAATATGATTCTCGGAGCATTCGTGATTATTACCGGTGTGTATATGGTGGTGACTGCAGATGAGTAGTTTTACATCGCATTGCCTGATCATGCTGGCAGGTGTCATGATTGCAGGCATTTCGCAATTTGTCTTAAAGAAAGCTGCCGATAAAGATTATAAGAGATTGATTGACCAGTATTTGAACTGGCGTGTTGTGGTTGGCTATGGGATGATGGTTTTATCCACATTCTGTACTGTTATTGCACAGAGGGTCATACCGTTATCCATGTCTCCGATCTGGGATGCAAGCAGCCAGATCTTTGTTCTTTCCATTGGCTTTTTCATCCTGCATGAGCATGTATCCAAAAGAAAACTTCTCGGTGTATGTATCATGATTGCAGGAATACTGATATTCTTATTATAGGAAGGTTGATATGAAAGGGATTATATTAGCAGGAGGCAGCGGAACAAGATTATATCCGCTGACAAAAGTTACCTCCAAACAGCTTTTGCCGGTTTATGATAAACCCATGATTTATTACCCGTTAAGCACATTGATGCTTGCGGGAATACAGGATATTCTGATTATTTCCACACCCGAAGATATCGGTAATTTCAAGCGTCTTTTACAGGATGGATCGCAGTTCGGTGTCCGTTTCACATATGCAATTCAGGAAGTACCGAACGGACTGGCTCAGGCATTTGTGATCGGTGAAGAGTTTATCGGAGATGATGATGTCTGTCTGATTCTCGGCGATAATATTTTCTATGGCAACCGTTTCGGTGCAATGCTGAAGGAAGCGGTCAGGAATACATCTGAAAACAAGGAAGCAATGGTATTTGGAAAATACGTCAGTGATCCCGAAAGGTTCGGTGTAGCTGTGTTTGATGACAAGGGCAATGTGATTTCACTGGAGGAAAAACCGGAAAAACCTTTATCCAATTATGCGGTGGTAGGGTTGTACTTCTATGATAACAGCGTTGTAAAATATGCCAAAGAACTGAAACCGTCTGCCCGCGGGGAATATGAAATTACGGATTTGAATCGTATTTATCTGGATGAGAAACGATTAAAAATTCAGATACTGGGAAGAGGTTTTGCATGGCTGGATACAGGTACAATTGATTCCCTTGAAAAAGCTACGGAGTATGTAAAACTGGTTGAAGATGTACAGGGAATCAAAATCTCTGTTCCTGAGGAAATTGCATATTATAACGGATGGATTGATGAATCCCATCTGATTAAAGCAGCACAGGGATACGGTAACAGCCCTTATGGCGAACATTTAAGAAATATTATCAATTCCAACTTACAGACGGATTTAAGAAAGAGGTAGAATATGAAAATTTTAGTTACAGGCGGTGCAGGATTTATTGGTGGCAACTTTGCGCATCTGATGGTGAATCAGTATCCGGAAGATGATATTGTCGTTCTGGATGCATTAACATATGCAGGCAATCTGGAAACACTCGAACCGATTATGGATAAACCGAATTTCAAGTTTGTGAAAGGGAATATCTGTGACAGGGACTTTGTGGATGAATTGTTTAAAAATGAAAAGTTTGATGTTGTGGTTAACTTTGCGGCTGAATCACATGTTGACCGTTCCATTGAAAACCCGGAGATTTTCCTGGAGACAAATATCATGGGTGTACAGGTGCTGATGGATGCATGCCGTAAATACGGTATTCAAAGATATCACCAGGTTTCTACAGATGAAGTATATGGTGACCTTCCTCTGGATCGTCCGGATCTGTTGTTCCATGAGGATACACCGATTCATACATCCTCTCCATATTCAGCTTCAAAAGCTTCTGCAGACCTTCTGGTCATGGCGTATCACAGGACATACGGTCTTCCAGTAACAATTTCCAGATGTTCCAATAACTACGGACCGTATCATTTTCCTGAGAAGCTGATCCCGCTGGTTATTTCAAGAGCACTGGCAGAGGAGTCCATTCCTGTCTATGGCGAAGGGGCAAATGTTCGTGACTGGCTGTATGTCAGAGATCATTGTACGGCAATTGATCTGATCATCCGCAAAGGAAAAGACGGAGAAGTTTACAATATCGGCGGACACAATGAAAAGAGCAATCTGGAAGTTGTGAAAACAATACTGAAACAGCTTGGCAAGAGTGAAGACCTGATCACGTATGTAAAAGACCGTCCGGGCCATGATCTGCGTTATGCTATGGATCCTGAAAAGATTGAAACAGAACTTGGATGGGAACCGGAATATCGATTTGAAGAGGGAATCAAGGTAACGATTCAGTGGTATCTTGATCACAAAGACTGGTGGCAGCATATAGTCAATGGAGAATATCAGGATTACTACGAAAAGATGTATAAAAACCGTGAATTATGATCAAAGGAATCCTCTTTGACTTTGACGGCACGTTAAGTTTTCGTATGCAGTCCGCATACAAAATGTATAAAAGATGTATTCAGATCATCCTTCCGGATAAAGATCCTCTGGAACAGGAATCCATCATCCAGGAATGTCTTTACTGGGACCAGTATGGGACAATTTCCAAGGATTATGTGTATACAAAGCTGAAAGAAAAGTATAAGCCGGATTTGGATGTACAGAAGTGGACTGACGACTGGCTGGCAAACTTTCCGCAGTATCAGGTTCCTATGGAAGGGGCATATAAAACACTGCAAAAACTGCATCAGTATTATATGCTGGGCATTCTTTCCAACGGAGATGCGGAAAGCCAGAAAAACAAGATTCATGCATTGGGAATGGATGCCTGTGTTGATGTGGTTGTGATAAGCGGGGAGTATGGAATCCAAAAGCCGGATCAGAGAATATTCGAAATAACAGCAGAAAAAATGGGTTTGCCATGCAATGAAATTGCCTACATCGGAGATACTTTTCACAGGGATATTCTCGGTGCTTCAAAAGCAGGCATGAAACCGGTATGGTATTGTTTTGAAAAACAGGGTGTAA
>JAFYCG010000237.1 GCA_017539825.1 Solobacterium sp.
ACTATGGAACAAATCGTTCCGATCTGTTCGTTGGTCAGAATGCAGCATGGGATGCTGATGAACTCGTTGCTCTGCTCCGCTGCGTAGTTGCTAATCCTCAGACACTGAACGGCACAGATACAATCCAGGGTCTGTTCTCCAGAGAAGATGACAACAACGCTCGTCGTAGTGACATGTTCCGTTTCGCAGGCCACCTCTTCGGTGTCCGTGGTCTTGAATCCAGACAGGACTTCCTGTATGTCGGCGCAGATGGTGCACTCCATGATGCAAGACAGGAAGAAGATACATACCTGGCATTAGAACGTATGAATGCAATGGTTAAGGAAGGCTTGATCTCCAAGGCATTCGTTGATATGTCCACAGAAAACTCCGGTACATATCTGGAAAACGATCTTGGTTTCATGCACTATGACTACAACCAGACACAGACCATTCTGAATGAAACAAAACTCCAGAAGGATCAGGGCGAAAAATATATGGCAGTCATGATCCCGGTAGCACGCTGGTTTGACGGATCAAATCCTGATGGTGTCTACATGCACTTCACAGAATCCTGGCGTTCAGTTAAGACAGATGGCTGGGGCATTTCCAAAGCAGGTGTCGGCGATGACACAAACAAGCTGAATGCAGCTCTTTCTCTGATTGACTTCGCATATTCTCCACAGGGAATGATTCTCCTGAGCTATGGTCCGGATGCATTCATTAAGACAAAGGCTGACGGCAGCTATGAAACATTCGATTTCAACGGTACACAGCAGCCTGTAATCTCTGATGCAACAAAAGAAGCTCTGTGGGAACTCGCAGACGGTAACTATACAAACTTTGCTAGATATTACCTTGGTTCTACATTGTCATTTGTTAAGAATCAGGCATTTGAATATCAGTGCACAACAGATATCGGCCAGGAAGGTGCAGGACATATCTCCAAGGCAATCGCTCTTGGTGTTATCAAGCATCCTGAACTCGGAATTGCTTCCAACAGCTGGTACACATCTGTTCCGACAGTTCTGCCGACAACAACAGTTGAAAACTCCACAATCGGTGGATACACAGAACTCGCAACGAATTTCTCAACTTCTAAGGGTGATGATAACCTGTTCTGCCAGCTGATTGTTAATGGCTATACTGATGCGACAATGAAGGACGCTGCTTCCGTTGTTGACACAATTAAGAATGCTTGGAAGGGCGCTCAGTATCTGTCCATCAAGGAAGGCGCATGGCAGAGAGACGTTGACTACTACAACAGCATGAAGTAATAAATCCTCTGATTATTGAATATCCTCCGGAGCGGCTGTTGCCGTTCCGGGAGAATCCACAAAACTGATCGTGCTTTTACCCCGGAGCCGTTCAGAAATCTACAAAAGGGGACGGAAAGGAGAGTATGGGATATGCTACGCATAATCCTCATACGATGGTCATCATGTACAAGAAACAGTTGACTGTGCAGCGCATCTTATGCCTGGCTGCGGTTATTGCAAGTGCGATTGTATTTCTCTATGCACTTGGAATCATGACCGACCTTTATGATGCTCTGTATGATACGATGCGTAATCCGAAAAATGTCTTCCAGACAGATGTTGACGGATCAATCGTTTATTACAACATGCAGGAGTTCAATAAAGTGTTCCTCAATTACAGCATTGTGCTGGTGGTATTAGGTGCTTTTCTGTTCGTCACAAATACTCACATTAGAAGAAGATATTATGTCGGAAACTATGTCGCTATCGGTTTGTTTACAGCGGCTTCGGTCTATCTGACAATCTTCGCACACAGATATATTCAGATTTTTAAACAGCAATGGCTGCAGGTGGATTTTGCTGCATTGAAGGCTCACTCGGAAATGTGGGGTACACTGTACACAGAATCCACATTCTGGTTTGATATCCATTATCTGGTATTTGCAATTCTGTTGATCGTTGCGTGTGCTCTGGTCGCCAACGCTGTATGGAAGCGCAATCTGATGAAGGAAGAAGACCAGCTGGTTGAAGAAGGAAGGAGAGTTCTGCAATGACAACCCAGGATGAACGTTCAATTGCGCGTGACCGGATGAGATTCATTAAGAATTCCCAGTCAGCCAGACTTTGTTATCTCGGTATTCTGTTCGATGTCTTATATTTTGTGAATATTTACAAATCAGACGTCGGAACATATTATTACAACGTCAAGATCGGTGCATCGATTGTTTACAATCTGGTATTCCTCCTGGCTGCCTTCCTGGCATCCGAAGGGGTAAAGAACTATAAGAAAGAATTCTCATATATATTATTTGTTATCAGCGCTCTTCAGATTGTCAGAATCTTCATTATTCCAATGCAGGCACACAACGCAACAACACTTGTTAATGAAGTTGCTGTATCTGTTATGAATAACGGACAGTTCTACAGGGTAGTGATTTATCTTGTATTATCCGCTGTTGCTTTGCTGGCTGCTGCCATTATCAATTTGCAGAAGAGCAATGCGATTGCAGAACATCTGAAGTCGATTGGTGAGACCGCATAGGAGATGAAGTTATGGCAACGTTAAGCTTACAACATATCGATAAAATATACGATAATAATGTACAGGCAGTCTATGACTTTAATCTTGAAGTGAAAGACGGTGAACTGATTGTTCTTGTCGGTCCTTCCGGATGCGGCAAATCAACAACATTGCGTATGGTTGCCGGCTTGGAAGATATTTCTAACGGAAAACTCTTGCTTGACGGTAAGGACATTACAAATGCACCGGCTAAAGACAGAGATATGGCAATGGTATTCCAAAGCTATGCTCTGTATGGTCATATGACGATTTATGAAAACATGGCATTCTCTCTGACATTGCGCAAGGAGAATCCGAATGTCATTCACAAGAAGGTTCTGGCTGCTGCAGAAGTCCTCGGACTGACAAGCCAGCTGAACAAAAAACCGGCTCAGCTTTCCGGTGGTCAGAGACAGCGTGTTGCGATGGGACGTTCCATCGTACGTAATCCGAAAGTATTCCTGTTCGACGAACCGCTGTCCAACCTGGATGCAAAGCTCCGTGGTGCTACCCGTCGTGAGATCCTCCTGCTTCATAAGAGGCTGAAGGCTACAATGCTTTACGTAACACATGATCAGACAGAAGCTCTGACTCTTGCTGACCGTATCGTATGTATGTCTATGGGTCATGTACAACAGGTAGGAACACCTTTGGAACTCTACGATTCACCGGCAAACATCTTTGTAGCAAGTTTTATCGGTCTTCCTCCGATGAACTTCTTCGATGTAACTGTTTCCGGAGACAAGCTGAAAGGCGAAGGATTTGAAGTATCCCTGACGCCGGAAGAAAAACAGACACTTGCAGAATATCAGGGTAAGCAGATCGTTCTGGGCGTACGTCCTGAGAACATCACTGTAGGAAATGATATTCCTGCAACTGTTACTATGAATGAAAACCTTGGCATGAATACTCTTGTCCATGGTTATATCGGCGGAAATACCGGTGTCAAAGTAACTGCGAAGCTGAAAGGCTGGACAGATTACAAAGCTGATGACACAGTATCATTCGCATTTGACAGAAAGCATTTCTTTGATAAAGAAACAACAAAAGCGATTCGCGGAGGTGAATTATGAGCACAAATAAAAAACCGGGCGGATTCAGTGAGGCAAAAAGAAAGTTTCTTGTAGCGCTGAAACGTAAGCCGTTTATGATTCCGGAAGTTGCTCTGGTTATCACATTCTTGTATTATGCACTGCATATTTCTTCGATATCCAATACAACTGCGAAGATCCAGGGGGCAGGCATGGGACTTGCAGGATTCTGCACAATGCTGTTCTCAATGCTTTCCTTCATGTGCTTTATCAATGCATTCCAGTACCGCAAGCCGGTTAACAAGCCAATGTGGATACTTTTGTTTGTGATGCTTGGTATTATTGCATTCGCGGACATCTATTATCGTAATCAGATCTTTGCGGCAATATTACGTCCGACCAATCCGATCGTTGTCACAAAGAGTACAGAATACATCGCTTATGCAGAATATTATCTCCGGATGCACCTGATCCTTATTGCGATCACTGCAGTCCTGATTTTGTTACTTCCGGTGTATTCAAAGATGCTGCGTAAGATTAAGACTTCCATTGAAGTTGAAGATAACGGTTCATTAGGAGCAATCGATATTTCCGGAGAAGCGTAAATCATTAAAAAATAGACATGCAGCGGACAGTTAGTACAACTTTCTGTCCAAGCTGCATGTGCAGGAGAGTTCATGGGCAGAAAGAAACAGAAAAAACAAATCAAGCCTGAGATCGAAAAAGAAGCAGATTATTACGATCTGAAAAAAAATGCGATCCGGGATCTGGTAGAAGCAGATGAGTCAAATTCTCCGGAGGTTACGGAGGAAGAACTGCAAAAATACCGTTCCGGTTCAAAGTTTAAACTGGCGCCATGGATGAAGGCATTGCTGATCAAGTTCTGGTTTGCCGGTGCTGTATGCTTCTTCTTTATCTGGGGACTTGGGATTTATCTTGCGGATGTAATGGATTTACTTTTTGTCACAGCTGTCGCTATGGGGATCGTTACCGATCTTCTGGTGAATAATGCCCTTCGTTTCTTTGCGCAAACAGAAGGCGCAAATGACCGATGGATCATGGTGACAAAGCGTGGTTACATCAGTTTCATACTGAATATCCTTTATGCCGCACTGGTTGTTTACTGTGTCTATAGTCTGTATTCATTGATCAATTCTGTATTTGCAATGATTCTGAATCAGCCTGACAGGGTCGTGCTCGGCGTTGAGCCGATTCTGTTCGGACTGTTCTATCTGGGCTTTGATCTTCTGTTCATTTGTTTGAAGCATTATATCAGCAAACACATCGCAAGATTGAAGCTGAGTGCCTAACGAGGAGATTTATGATTAATATTCTTTATTCAGGAAGCAGTTCAGCATGTTTCGAACTGCAAAATACAGTACCGTATTTCAGTCCTGAACTGTATACAGTCAGATTGAACGGTGAAGTAATCATCCGGGAAGGACATGAAAATGTATTTTCCGTATTCGATCTGAGTCCTGAAACTTCATATGATCTTGAAGTTCAAACCGGCGAAGAAACGGAAACCATGCACTTTACGACCAAAGCAGAAACCTGCTGTATAAATGTGCGTGATTTCGGTGCTGTTGGTGACGGAATCC
>JAFYCG010000238.1 GCA_017539825.1 Solobacterium sp.
GCAATGGCAACCGTTTCCGGTTTTATTACGGATATCGTCGGCTACATGATCCATCCTACCGGACCGTTCTTTCCCGGATATACGATTAATACGATGCTTGGTTCTTTGATCTATGCCCTGTTTCTGTATGAAAGAAAGATCACCGTGGTCAGGTTGTTTGGAGCTAAATTTATCGTCAACTACTTTGTCAATGTTCTTCTTGGTTCCTGGTATTCAAGCATTCTTTACAGTAAAGGCTACATTTTCTATCTGACCAAAAGTCTTGTCAAAAACACAATCCTTTTACCAATTGAAGTCATTATACTTGTGGCGGTATTCAACCTGATCTTACCGATCCTCTGGCAGAGAAAACTTGTCAAAAAACAGGACATCCCATTGAAAATCAAATGAAAATACTATGAAAGAAAGTGAAAACTTTCTTTTTTCATTACACACATGGTGGTATAATCTTCCCATGATTATACAGCATTATGAAAAAGTGAAGGAACAGCTGCATGGTGCAACGCTTTGCATCGTCTCCAAGAAAAGATCTTTAGAGGAAATTATGTCCTATTATGAGGCAGAAGAAAGAGTATTCGGAGAAAATCATGCAAAGGAACTTGTCGAAAAGGCAAAACAGCTTCCCAAAGATATTCAATGGCATTTTATCGGCCACCTGCAAAGAAACAAGGTGAAAGATATTCTTCCCTATGTATCGATGATCCAGTCATTAGACAATATGGCTCTTGCACAGGTGATCGAAAAGGAAGTATCCAAAATGAATAAACAGATTGATGTTCTGGTGGAATTCCATCTGGCTGAAGATGATCTGAATAAAACAGGCCTTGCCAAAGATGAGGCAATCCCCTTTATCACCCAATGCCTTAACCTTAAACACATTCATATCAAAGGCATCATGGTCATGGGACCTCACACGGATGATGAAGAAAAAATTGCTTCTGTTTTTGAAGAGGCAAATCAATTGTTTCATCAAATCAGGGAAACATTTCCTGAGGAAGATATCCGCATCCTGTCAATGGGGATGAGCGACGATTATCCGATCGCCCTTGCCCATGGCAGCACAATGGTCCGGATCGGGACATATTTATTTGAAGAATAGGAGATACTTATGAAATTCACAAAAAACAGCGCAAACCTATCCCGCTATGCAGACACCGTTTTCGGCATTGTCGCAAAGGCAAGAAAAGACATTGCTGAGAATGGACCTGAAATCGCTACAGACGCAACCCTCGGATCGCTTTTTGACGAAGACGGCAAACTTGTCGCATACGACAGCGTATTCAATCATTATGACAATATCGATCACCGTGTGAAGGCGGCTTATGCCTCCAGTTTTACGGGCAACCCTTCCTTCCGCAAATCCGTATATGAATGGGCCACCCAGGGTGCAGACTTACATTTGAACAGCAGCGTTATCGCAACACCTGGCGGAAGCGGTGCAGTATCCACTGCCATCACAACATTCCTGGATGCCGGTGAAACATTGTTATATCCAAATATCGGCTGGGAAAGCTATGCCTTAATGGCTCAGGAAAATGGCATCAATGCCACCAGTTACAATATGTTTGATGGTGATGCATTTGACCTGAGAGGTCTTAAGGAACAGATCAAAGACCTCATGACAAAACAGGAAAGAATCGTTATTGCGATCAATGATCCATGCCATAACCCGACAGGCTATTCCATGACAGTGGAAGAATGGAAAGATTTGATTTCCTTTTTGAATGATTGCTCAAAGACACATCCATGCATCGTCATTGATGACATTGCCTATATTGATTATTCCAACGATCTGGCAGGCTCCAGAAACTACATGAATACCTTCAATGATATCACTGACAATGTCTTAATCTGCATCGCCTTCAGCTGTTCCAAGACCGTTACTTCCTATGGCTTGCGTTGCGGAGCGGCAATTGTCTTAGGCAAAGATCCTGAAAAAGTAGATGAAGTTGAAATCGTCATGGAGAAAAAAGCCAGAGCAACCTGGTCCAATATTCCCAATGCCGCCATGGAAAACTTCACATGGGTTGTCAATGAAAACAAGGATGCCTTCTTAAAAGAGAAGCAGGGATATATCGACTTAATGAAAAAGCGTTCCGCCCTTTTCTTAAAAGAGGCAAAGGAATGCGGCCTGGAAACCTATCCATATAAAGAAGGATTCTTTGTCACCCTTGTCATGAAGGACAATGACATGCGCGATAAAGTACATGCTGCACTCATGGACAACCACATTTACACAATCCAGGTAAACCTCGGCATCCGTGTCGCGGTTTGTTCCCTCCCCGTCAACAAGGTATACGGCCTTGCACAAAAGATGAAAGACATTATAGATCAGGTAAATGCCTGATCGGACAGGATGATGATATGCCGGCTGCTACGACTCATGTGATTTTTGCCAAAGAAGTATATGACAGGCTTCCTGATCACATTCAGAAAGAAATTACAAACTTGCACATGTTTTATCTGGGATCGCAAGGCCCCGATATGTTGTTTTTTCACAGGGCTTCCGTCCTTCCCGGATCATTAAAAAAATACGGTGACATGCTCCATGAAGAAAAGATTTGGGATGTCATTCAGTTCTTTGAGGAGTATTCCGCAAAGGACAGTGACCTGTTCAGTTATTATCTCGGTTATCTTTGCCACTATGCATTAGACTCACATGCGCATCCTTTGATCTTTGCCTATGCCAGAAGCAAATCCCTGGAAACCGGTGACAATGAAGGCGTGATCCATGTCACTTCCGAAGGTGCTATCGATGTATGGCTGTTAAACCAGAGAGGAAGAAAGATCTCTTCTTATGATGTCTATAAAGATATCCATGTCTCCCATAACGACCGTAAGAAACTATCCGTGATGTATTTTAAAATGCTGAAGAAAATCTTCAACA
>JAFYCG010000239.1 GCA_017539825.1 Solobacterium sp.
ATATCTCTTTCCATGTTGAATTTGATCCGGTCTATATCCTCATAGACGCTGAACAGATAATACAGCTTTGTGACAGCCGCTTCAGTTGTCATGTCCCTGCCCGATACCGCTCCTGCTTTGCGCAGGATGCTGCCGGCTTCATATGTGCTCATATCAACAGTACTTTGCGGACATTGAGAGCATACCGTTATGACTACATTATTATTCTTTGCCTTTTCCAGAATCGGCAGAAGTCCCTTTTCCGGAATATTGCCGGATCCAAATGCTTCTATGACAATGCCCTTCATCTTTTCTGATATTAGTGCATCAAAAAGTTCGAAAGGTATGCCGGGAAACACCTTGATGACACCGATCGGTATATCCTCAAACAGCCTGCATGCAAAATGATCTGCTCTGTGTTTCAAAAAAGCATTTTCGTTGTACTGAATGGAGATGCCTGCCGTTGCCAGTGCCGGATAATTCGGAGAAACAAATGCCTGCATGCCATCTGCCGAATACTTCATTGTCCGGTTCCCCCGCAACAGTAAACCTCCGAAATAGATACAAACCTCTTTGACCTTCTGCGCACCGGCGATCATCATGGAAGTAATCAGATTATCCCTTCCGTCACTGCGTGTCTCACATAACGGAATTTGTGAGCCGGTCAGTATTACAGGCTTATTCAAACCCTTCAGCATAAAAGATAAAGCAGAAGCTGTATATGCCATTGTATCCGTTCCATGTAATATGACAAAACCATCATACATAGGATAGTTCTGTGCAATCAGGGATCCGATGGTATTCCATTCATCAACGGAAAGCTGGCTGGAATCCAGCAGCGGAACTGTCTCCGAGAAGTCCCATTCCGGCATGCCGTCCGCCTTCAAAGAGTCCATATGAAAAATTGCCTTTTTAAAGTATTCCCCATCCGGTTTATAGCCATCCGCTGTTTTTGTCATACCGATTGTTCCGCCGGTATGAATAATTAAGATTCTGCTCATAGAAAAACCTCCGTATTCCCTTAATGCTGAAAAAGACAAAGCTTTTCACTTTGTCTCTATTTGCCTTCTTTTTCCATTTCGTCCCTGACTTCAACAAAACACTTCACTGCGAAATCAAGATCTTCCTTTGTGTGAGAAGCACATACCTGTGTACGGATTCTTGCCTTTCCTTTCGGCACAACCGGATAAGAGAAGGCAACAACATATACACCTTTTTCTACCATTCTTCTGGCAAATTCAGCGGTTTTCACTTCATCATACAGCATGACCGGTACACATGGATGTGTTCCCGGAATCACATCAAATCCATTGTCAACAAGGGCCTTGCGGTATCCGACCGTAATCTCTTCCAGATGATCTCTCAGCTCTGTGCTTTCTTCCAGCATATCCAGCAGTTCAATTGAAGCACCGGCAATAGCAGGAGCAAGAGAGTTCGAGAAAAGATACGGCCTGCTTCTCTGTCTCAGCAGATCAATAATCTCTTTTCTTCCGGAAGTATATCCGCCGCTGGCACCGCCGAGTGCTTTTCCCAGGGTTCCGGTAATAATATCCACACGTCCTTCAACACCGTTGTATTCCGGTGTTCCGCGTCCTTTTTTGCCGACAAAACCAACTGCGTGGGAATCATCCACCATGACCAGAGCATTGTACTGATCAGCCAGGTCACAGATGCCTTTCAGATTGCAGATAATGCCATCCATGGAGAATACGCCGTCTGTCGCAATCAGCTTGATCCTTGCGCCTTCCGCATCTGCCTGTTTCAGTTTTTCTTCCAGATCGGCCATGTCATTATTTTTGTATCTGTATCTCTTTGCCTTGCAAAGACGAACACCGTCAATGATCGATGCATGATTCAGTTCATCACTGATCACCGCATCTTCTTTGCCAAGCAGCGTTTCAAATAAACCGCCGTTTGCATCAAAGCAGGAAGAATAGAGAATCGTATCATCCGTTCCCAGGAAGGACGAAAGCTTCTGTTCCAGTTTTTTATGAATGTCCTGTGTTCCGCAGATGAAACGTACGGAAGCTACACCGTACCCTCTTTCATCATATGTTCTTTTTGCGGCAGCAATCAATCTCGGATTATCTCCTAAACCAAGATAGTTGTTTGCGCACATACATAATAAATCTCTTCCGTCTGCCAGTTTGACATGCGCTCCCTGCGCAGAAACGATCGGCAGTTCTCCTTTAAACAATCCGGCTTCCCTAATGGATGCCACTTCCTGTGCATAACTCTGTAAAATTTCCTTCTTGTTCATCTTTACTTCTCCTCATAAATATGCTGCCAATCCAGAATGACCTTGCCGGATTGTCCTGAAATCATTGCTGCAAAACCTTTCTCATAGTCCCGGGCATCAAAGTGATGTGTGATAATCTGGGAAATATCCAATCCTGCCTGAAGCATTGTTGTCATCTTGTACCAGGTATCCCATACCTTTCTTCCATAGATGCCTTTCAGATTCAAACCGTTAAATATCACCGTTTCAAGATCTACTGTAGCATCCGTATCCTGCAATCCCAGCAATGCGATATTTCCGCCGTGTTTCATCAGATGAATCATATCATTTAATGCGGTTTGCGATCCTGACATTTCCAGCCCCACATCAAATCCTTCACGCATGCCGATTGCCGTCATAACATCTGCCAGTTTTTCATGATTCAGATCAACAACCGTTGTTGCCCCAAGTTTCTTTGCCATATCCAGACGATACGGATTAAAGTCTGTTACCACAACATTTCTTGCACCTGCAAAGCGTACAATTGCTGCAGCCATGCATCCGATCGGTCCGGCCCCTGCAATCAGCACATCCTCTCCGAGTACATCGAAAGACAGTGCTGTATGCGTTGCATTGCCATACGGATCAAAAATCGCATACATCTCTTCCGGGATATCCGGCGAACAAGGCCAGACATTCACCCATGGGATCACGAGATATTCCGCAAACGCACCGTTCCTGTTAACACCGACACCTTTGGCATTCTTGCAGTTTTCCTTATGCCCTTCAAGGCAGTTTCGGCATTTTCCGCAGGTAATGTGACCTTCTCCGGAAACAAGATCTCCGACTTTAAATCCTCTTACACCTGCCCCTACTTCAACAATCTCTCCGACATATTCGTGTCCGATGGTTGTTCCGATTTTAATTGTGTTTTGTGCCCATTTGTTCCACTGGTAAATGTGGACATCCGTTCCGCAGATAGCCGTTTTGTGAATTTTGATTTTTACATCGTTTGTACCGAGTTCGGGAATCGGTACTCTTTTCATCCACAGACCAGTTTCAGCCTTGTCTTTTACAAGAGCCCACATCATTCCGTCCTGTTGTTGATTCATGTTAAAAATCCTCCGTAAAATTATCTTGTTTTAACAAAATCTTTCTACCACTATTATAGGACATTTATACAAAAAAAGCTTTCCTATTTTCAAGAAAGCCTTTCTTACAGAATTGTGTATTTTAATACAAACAATATGGCAAGCAGATACATCAACAAAGACATGTCTTTTGTCTTGCCTGTGAGAATGTGCAGAACAACATAGGAGATGATACCGAATGCGATACCTTCGGAAATTGAGTATGCAAATCCCATCATTGTGATGCAGACAAAGCAAGGAATAGCTTGTGTTAAATCCGACCAGTCAATATCGACAACCTGTTGCATCATCAGGAAACCTACAACGATTAATGCAGGTGCAGTTGCAAAAGAAGGAATCGTCAGAAATAACGGTGAGAAAATCAGAGAAGCAAGGAACAGGACACCTGTCACAACAGATACCATACCTGTTCTTCCGCCTTCGGCAATACCGGAGGAAGATTCTACGAAAGTTGTAATGGTAGAAGTACCTAATAACGCACCGCAGGTTGTACCGACTGCATCCGCAAGAAGGACGCCGCGAATTCCCGGCAGTTTACCGTCTTCATCAAGCATATCAGCTTTGGAAGCACAACCGATGACTGTTCCGAGTGTATCGAATACGTCAACGAACAGGAAGGCAAATACGATAACAATAAAATCAAGAATGCCTGCCCCGAAATCCAACTGTCCGATCATATTTACCGAAAGATCCGGTAAAGCAATAAATCCGGAAGGAAGAACAGAATAGAATCCCATTGCCGGATTCGGCACATACAAGCCTGTCAGCTGACAGATAATGCCAAGACCCCATGTGATCAGAATGCCAAACAACATATATCCCTTGACACCTTTAATCAGAAGATAAGCGGTAATAACAACACCGATCAGAGTAAGCAATACAGTCATGCCTTCTGTTAAGAATGTACCGTTAGTCATCGCACCTTTGAAGTTATACAGACCGACCAGGGTTGAGCTGTCAACGATGACATGCGCATTCTGCAGACCGATGAAAGTAATAAAGAAACCGATACCCACGGAAACTGCTGTTTTCAACTGCTTTGGAATGGCATTAAAAATCGCTTCACGGATATTTGTCAAAGACATGAAAATAAAGATCAGACCTTCGATAAATACTGCTGTAAGAGCAACTCTCCATGAATAGCCCATGGATCCGCATACCGTGTATGCAAAGTATGCATTCAAGCCTAGACCTGCGGATAATGCAAAAGGTTTATTGGCAAATAACGCCATACAGAAGCATGCAATTGCTGATGCTACAGCTGTCGCAAACAAAACAGAACCTCCTGCATTTTCGAGGCCCGGAGCGGCACAAAGAATTGCCGGATTCAGAGCGAGAATGTAGACCATCGTCATAAACGTAGTTAAACCTGCAATCAGTTCTGTTTGCAGGTTTGTTCCATTCTCTTGAAATTTAAAAAACTTTTCTAACATAATTGCCCCCAAAAGACAGTGACATTATATCTTTCTGCAGAAGAATAATCAATCATGTTTATTCATCATGCAGAAAAGCAAGAAAACTCTTCTTTTGTTTTCTTCCCTGTTCACTCTGTATCTTCATGACCGCATTCATTGCCATGACGAGATCACGGTCAGCTTCACGGATCAGATCCATGTCGATCATCTTTATGTTTTCATTTTCTGATTCTTTCAGGCCAACCGAAAGAACGATACGGTTACGATAGAGTGAGAAGGTGTCTGTGATGAGTTTTCCCAGACTGTCCGCCATCAGTATATCGGTATTCTGAATAACCTTGATATGTGTCATAGTCTGAAAAGGAATCGTTCTGCTGAGAGTTAAGTCATACAGCTTCTTTTCAAAGCGATCCGTTGCCTCTTTCGCTTCATTTACCGCAATGGTATCTTCCAGAAAACCTGTCCTTTCGGCTTTCCGGCATAGATCCTGATATTCTTTCTGTTGGAAAGACTGCAGCCTTCTTTTTCCTGCATAAATATACATGTCAAATTCACGTATGTTCTTTACGCATTCATCGATACAGTTATCCAGTCTTTTTTCATGACGCAACAATGAACTTCTGCAGATTTCCAGCCTTCTTGCTGCTTCCGTCAGCTTTGCGGAAAAACGGCTGTAGATCATTTTGAATTTCTCATATGTGAGCGGATTTTCACTGCCCAGCAGCTGTTCAAATTCTTTTATGCCCGCAATCAGCCCCTTCAGAATTTCTTCCGTTTCCTTGATATCAATAGACGGAACCTGCAGTAAAGAGGATTCGGAAAAATGTATCATCTTTTTTTGTGCAGCCTGTCCGTATTTCATGACCATCATGGTGTTGGTGATGTCAATCTTTTCTGAAAACACCTGTGCCTGCTTCAGGTCTGCCTGACTGAGACTGCTTTTCTTTTCTTCCTGGTTTTCCAGTTGCAACTGAATGGTATCTGTCATTTCCCGCACGCCTCAATAAAGGAGACAAACAACGGCAGCATCGGCTTTTCAGGCAGAAGGATAAAATTCTCCGGATGCCATTGTACAGCTGTCAGATACGGGTAATCTGTTCCTTCCACTGCTTCAACCGTACCGTCTGCAGCTTTAGCGGTAATCTTCAGTCCTTCTCCAAGATCTTTGATTGCCTGATGGTGAAAGCTGTTGACATATAGTTCATCACCGAAAACCTGATGCAGTAAAGAATCTTTTTCTATTTCCACTTTATGCGAAATACCAGGTCTGCCCTGTTCTTTCTGTACATGCCGGAAAGCATTTCCCGGCTGTAAGGCCATATCCTGATACAGGGTTCCGCCCAGTGCAACATTAATAATCTGTATGCCTCTGCAGATTCCCAATACCGGCTTTCCCTGTTCCATGATCATTTTGATCATATCCAGTTCAAAACAGTCAAAAGACATGTTTGTATCCCCGATCAGAGAATCCGGATTTTCACCGTAACAGATCGGGTTGACATCGATCCCACCCGGTACCAGCAATCCGTCACAAAGGTCCGTATATTGCTTCAGCAGTTCTTTATCATTTGTGATCGGAATAATCACAGGTAATCCACCTGCTTCGATAAGGGAAAGAATATAATCTCCGCCAATGGTATGGTTTAAAAGATATGCATGTTCATTCACGGCAGGATGTGCCAGTACACCTATTTTTGGTTTCATTTTTTTGCTCCTGATTTTGATAATATTATACGCATAAACCAAAGACAATGGTATGATAATGATGCGAGGAAAAAGAATATGTTAAAAAAATATCGTTATGATGGAAGCAAGAAATTCCGCAGTAAAAAAGAATCCACAAAAGAAACATCATTATGCAGCGACAAAGAAACAGCCAAGAAGAAAATGGCTGAAAACAACGAGGAAATGGATCTTCTTCAGCAGAAGCTCTATGCCGAAAAGAAAGAAGGATTGATCGTATTATTCCAGGCTATGGACGCAGCCGGAAAAGACGGGACAATCACCCATGTTTTACAGTGTCTGTCACCGCATGGTGTTTATGAAGCAGCATTTAAAGTACCGAGTGCAACCGAGCTGGCGCATGATTATCTCTGGCGTATTCATGACCAGGTACCCGCAAAAGGAGAAATTGCGATCTTTAACCGTTCCCATTATGAAGATGTCCTGATCGGAAAAGTCAAGGAACTGTACAAAACACAGGCACACAGCGACAGAATTGATCTTGACAAGGTTATTGAATACCGCTATGAGGATATCCGTAATTTTGAAGAATATCTGTACAGAAACAACATCCGTACAGTCAAGATCTTCCTGAATGTCTCCAAAAAAGAACAGGCAAAGCGTTTCCTTTCCCGTATTGAAGAACCGGAGAAAAACTGGAAGTTCTCCGCATCCGATGTTGAGGAAAGAGAATACTGGGATGCTTATCAGGAAGCATTTGAAGATGCAATCAACAATACTGCCACAAAGCATTCCCCATGGTATGTTGTTCCCGCAGATCACAAATGGTATATGCGCTATGTCGTTTCTGAAATCATCCTGGATACATTAAAAGATATGGATCCGCAATATCCGGTAGTTACAGAAGAAAGAATGGAAAAATTTAACGCATTAAAAGAGCGTTTGGAAAAAGAGATTCAGTAATATGCAGATGAATTACTGCATGCATTGCGGAACAAAACTGATTTCCAAATATCTTGAAAGTGAAGGGAAAGAAATACCTTTCTGCCCTTCCTGCAATGATTTCCGCTTTCCGGTCTTCAATACCGCCGTGTCCGCAATCATCCATAATCAGGAGGATTCACATTACCTTTTGATCCGCCAGTACGGCGGCAGTGAATATATTCTTTGTGCCGGCTATGTCAATCAGGGAGAAGATGCCGAAGATGCGGTAAAAAGAGAGAGCAAGGAAGAGCTTGACCTTGATGCGGTAAGCATCACTTTCAACCGCAGCCATTACTTTGCGCCATCCAATACATTGATGCTGAACTTTACGGCAACAGTCCTGAACGAAGATGCCCATCCAAACGAGGAAATCGATTCCTGGAAATGGTTTCCCAAAGAGGATGTACAAAACCACATCCGCAGGAATTCGCTTGCAGAAGCTTTCCTGAAAGGGTATTTCACAAAGGAATATGTCTTTCCCGTTTATCCTGCAAAACCCTATAAGCAATAAAGAGAAGCCTTCATAAGCTTCTCTTTTCTGATTATTGTTTTGCAATGTCCATGACTGCCTTTGCGACAGCTTTTGCAGCTTCCGGATGGAAGACACTCGGAATAACGTATTCTTCATTGAGCTCTTCATCTGAAACAAGAGCAGCAATCGCTTTCGCTGCAGCAATCATCATCTCATCGGTAATCCTGACAACCCTTGCATCAAGCGCACCTCTGAAGATACCCGGAAAGACAAGGACATTATTGATCTGATTCGGGAAGTCGCTTCTTCCTGTACCGATAATTCTTGCCCCGCCTTTTTTAGCAAGATCCGGCATAATCTCCGGTGTCGGATTGGCCATCGGGAAGACGATGGCATCTTCTGCCATGGAACGTACCATTTCTTCATCTACCAGACCCGGCCCGGATACACCGATAAAGACATCTGCACCTTTCATCGCATCACGCAATGTACCCTTGATATGATTTGGATTTGTTTTTTCAGCAAGATCTTTCTTAGCTGCATTGCCTGCAGTCTCAGGATCAAGAATACCCTTTCTGTCACAGACAATAATATCTTTGATGCCATAT
>JAFYCG010000240.1 GCA_017539825.1 Solobacterium sp.
AACGAAGACAAACATCCGTCAATTGAGGAAGTCAATATTCTGGAAGAAGAACTGAAGAAATTCGGAAAGGACTATACCTTCTATCGGTATGACGGTGCCGGACATGGTATCTGGTACTATGATAAGCCTATGTACCGATGGGAACAGGCAATGGATTCCTTCAACAAAGTACAGGAATTCTTCGACAAACATCTGAAGTAACAGAAGCCGCTATGCGGCTTTCTTTTGGAGGAACATATGAGAAATTTTGTCACAATGGTAAAGCCGGTGGGATCCTTCTGCAACATGAGCTGTTCATACTGTTACTACTTGCATGCAGATAATCAGCAGGACATGAAGGAAATCCGGATGTCTGATGCTGTTCTGGAAAAGTATATTCAGTCAATGATGGAAGCGGTAGAAGGAGATGTTGTTTCTTTTACCTGGCATGGCGGAGAACCGACATTGGCGGGACTGGATTTTTATCAAAAAGCCATTGCTTTACAAAAGAAATACTGTCCCAAAAACAAAACTATCTGGAACAATATGCAGACAAACGGACTTCTGATTGATGAGGCATGGTGTAAATTCATCAAAGAGAATCATTTTGATGTAGGCTTAAGCATTGACGGAACAAGATTTGTGCATGAACAATACCGTAATGATGCCGGTGGTAATGATACATATCAGAGAGTGCAGAAAACACTCGCATTGTTTCAGAAATACGGCATTCAGCCTGATCTTTTATGCACCGTAACAGATGCAACAGCAGAAAATGCCAAAGCGGTTTATACCACTTTGCGCAGCTACCATACGGGATGGATCCAGTTCATCCCGATTGTCAGAAGAGATCACGGAATGGTTACGGAAGATTCCGTGAAACCGCAGGCATATGGCAGATTCCTGAAAACGATTTTTAAGGAGTGGGTGACAAAAGATCTGGGGAAGCTGAATGTGCAGCTGTTTGCGGAAACCGCACTTGTATTATCCGGAAAAAAAGCGAATGTATGCTGGCTGAGTGAAACATGCGGAAATGTCATTGTCGTGGAGAAAAACGGGAATGTGTATTCCTGTGATCATTTTGTGGACAGAAACCATCTGTTAGGAAATCTGACGGAAGACCCATTAGGAATGCTCGTAGATTCCCAACAGCAAATCCTCTTTGGAAAAGAAAAAGCGAATGTCTCACAAAGATGCAGGCAATGCCAATGGCTGGATATATGTCATGGCGGATGTCCGAAGGATCGCTTTGTGATTGAAGACGAAGAAAAGCAGTATTATTTATGCGAAGGCATGAAGATGTATCTGGACTATGCTGTTCCGTTATTACAGGAAGCAATGACACTGAGCAGCAAAGGATTTTCTTCCGCGGAAATCATGAAAGTGTTGAAAAAGAAGGCGTGAAAGCCTATGCTTTTGAGGGGGAGAAAATATGGGACCTTTTGATCAGAAAAAATTTCTCATCAATGTTGCCATGGCAACAGCTGTTATATGTTTCGTCATTTTACTGTTTTTCCGTACATCCTTTTTCGTCGGTGTTTTTTCAAAACTCATCTCCATCATAGCGCCGTTTATTTACGGGGCAGTCATTGCGTATCTGCTTCATCCTGTGAGTACGTTGATTGAGAAGTTATTGTCTAAACTCATTCACGGTAATAAAGGGATGGTAAGAATGCTTTCGGTTATTCTTGCGGTGATTCTGATGTTTGTGATCATCGGGTTGCTGCTGGTGGCAGTCATACCGGAACTGATTACCAGTATTTCCGAACTTGTCAGACAGCTTCCGCATGCGGTAGACCAGTTTGAAAAATGGATGGATTCCCTGCAGTTTCCTGCTTCCGAAGAAACCGTAGACAGTATTCAGTCGACTTTGGATGCTATTACCAAATATGTGCAGAATTATCTGCAGACAAGCATATTACCGCAATTGAAAAATGTCATGACAAGTATGACTTCCGGTTTTGCAGGTTTTATCGGAGTGTTAAAAAACTTTATTCTGGGAACGATTATTTCCATTTATCTTTTAGGAAGCTGGGAAAAGTTTTCTTTTCAGATCAAGATGATCACATATGCATTGCTGCCAAGGAATATTGCTGACTGGATCAAAAAGGAAGTGCGTCTGACAGATGAAAAGTTCAGCGGATTTATTTACGGAAAACTGATTGATTCCTTTATCATCGGTGTTTTGTGTTTCATCTTTGTCAGTCTGACAAAGATGCCTTATGCAATGCTCATCAGCATTATCGTCGGTGTCACAAATATCATTCCGTTCTTCGGGCCGTACTTAGGTGCAATACCTTCCGCAATACTGATACTGACTGTATCCCCGGCGAAGTGCATCATCTTTATCATCTTTGTCATCATTCTGCAGCAGGTTGACGGAAATGTCATCGGTCCCCATATCCTGGGAGACAGGCTCGGCTTATCCGCATTCTGGATTTTATTCTCCATTCTGTTCTTTGGGGCGATATGGGGTGTAGGCGGCATGCTGGTAGGTGCGCCGTTATTTGCCGTACTATATGACCTGGCTCGTGACTTTATTCTGGAGAACCTGCATAAAAAGAACGAAAGAGATATTCTGAAGACATATGAAGAAAGGAAGAAGGCTGAGTGATGAATCAGTCTTTTTTATTATCATGAACTGTTTTGTCAGAGGATTAACATCTGATATAATAGAGGCAAAGATAAACAAGAAAGGACAATAAAATTATGAGTTTTCCAAAAGGGTTTTTATGGGGCGGTGCAACAGCTGCCAATCAGGTGGAAGGTGCCTGGAATGAAGGCGGAAGAGGTCCGGCAAAGACGGATGTAACCACCGGCGGAACGGTTTCCGAACCGCGTTATATCACATATCTTGATAAGGATGGCAAACCGGGAAAGATGAACCAGTTTGATATTCTTCCGGAAGGTGCGAAGTACTATGTTAACCCGGATTACTATTATCCAAACCACAAGGCAGTAGATCAGTATCATCATTATAAAGAGGATATCGCTTTATTTGCAGAAATGGGATACAAGGTATACCGTATGTCCATTTCCTGGTCACGCTTATTCCCGAAAGGAATTGAAAAGACACCGAATGTGGAAGGTGTTGAACACTACAGAGATGTATTTAAAGAATTGCGCAAATACAATATTGAGCCGCTGGTTACAATCTGGCATTTCGATACACCGCTGTATCTGGAACAGGAACTCGGCGGATGGCAGAATCGTGAACTGATTGACCATTATGTCCGTTTTGCGACAACATGCTTTACAGAATACAAAGGACTTGTCCATTACTGGCTGACTTTCAACGAAATCAATAATGAATGTGCATTTATTGATATGGTCAACAATATGCTGCATATGACAAAGGAACAGCTGGATAAGCGCTATTGCGATGCATATCAGCTTCTGCATTACCAGCTGGTTGCCAGTGCAAAAGCTGTGCAGATCGGACACGCAATTGATTCGACAAACATGATCGGATGCATGCTTTCAACAGCGTGTGCATATCCGATGACATGTGATCCGGAAGATGTTCTTAAGACAGAACATTCATGGGAAAATGCAATATTCTATTGCGGTGACGTACATGTATTCGGCGGCTATTCCCCATTCGCAAAGAGACTCTGGAGAGAGCATGGATGTGAGCTGGATATCACGGAAGATGATATTGCAGATCTGGCAGCAGGAACAGTGGATATGTACACATTCTCCTATTATTCTTCCAGTGTGGAAACAACCCATGATGTTTCCGAAAAAGCCGGCGGCAATATGTCCATAGGCGCAAAGAATCCGTATCTGCAGTACAGTGACTGGGGCTGGTCTTTAGATCCGACAGGATTGCAGTACTTCCTTGAAAAGATCTATGACCGTTATCGTATTCCGTTAATGATCGTTGAAAACGGCTTAGGCGCATATGATACAGTGGAAGAAGACGGTTCCATCCATGACAACTATCGTATTGACTACTATCGTCCGCATATTCAGGCGATGAGCAGGGCAATCGATAACGGTGTAGACTTAATCGGCTACACAACATGGGGATGCATTGACGTAGTCTCTGCCGGAACAGGTGAAATGAGAAAGCGTTATGGATTCATCTATGTCGATATGGATGATGAAGGTAAAGGATCCATGGCAAGAAGCAGAAAGGATTCCTTCTTCTGGTATAAGAAAGTCATCGCTTCCAACGGCGAAGATCTGGACTGATCAAAGATAATGAAGAGATGCCTTCGGGCATCTTTTTTGTTTCTTATGAGAAATGGTAATCGTGGAAAAAGGTTGGTATAATAATACAGTTGTAGGAGGCATGAAAATGACCTGGTTTGAAGAAAGTATTTTTTATCATATATATCCATTGGGATTGACAGGTGCACCGAAACAGAATGATTACGGAAAACCCGTCAACAGGATCAAAGAATTATATCCGTGGATTGATCATATACAGAAACATGGTTTTAACGGTTTATATATAGGACCGCTGTTTGAATCTGTCGGACATGGTTATGAAACGACTGATTACCGGAAGGTGGACAGCCGTCTTGGCACAAATGAGGATTTAAAGAAGTTTGTTTCTTATTGTCATGAGAAGGGGATCAAAGTCATCCTGGATGGTGTATTCAATCATACCGGAAGAGATTTCTTCGCGTTTAAGGATATTCAGAAAAACAGAGAGAATTCCCGGTATATCCATTGGTATTGCAATGTGAATTTCTATGGAAATAATGAATACAATGATGGTTTTTCTTATGATAACTGGGGCGGATACAATCTGTTGGTAAAACTGAACCA
>JAFYCG010000241.1 GCA_017539825.1 Solobacterium sp.
AATCCAGTATTTCCCCGCTACCCTCGCTGGGCTTATGCCTGATCCTGGTACGTATCCCGGCTGCCTTCAGGTATTCACCCGTGAGAGTACTGGCTTCTATATTGAATCCCATATCATAAAATCTTCTTATCAGCGGTATGGTCTCCGTTTTGTCCTCATCCGCCACACTCACGACGACAGTACCGTAATTCTTCAGGTTCATACCGGAAGCCTGTAAAGCCTTATATAATGCACGGTTTAATTTATTGTCATAACCGATTGCTTCACCGGTAGACTTCATCTCCGGAGACAGGTATGCATCCAAACCTTTGATCTTGTTGAAAGAGAATACCGGTACTTTGACATAATAACGTTCTTTTTCTTCCGGATACAGTTTGAAGATACCCTGTTCCTTTAAGCTCTTTCCTAAGATGACTTCGGTAGCGATATCCGCTAAAGAGTAACCTGTGGATTTGGAAAGGAACGGTACGGTTCTGGAAGATCTCGGGTTAACTTCAATAATATAGACATTCTCATCTTTATCAACGATAAACTGAATATTGTAGATACCGATAATACCGATTCCAAGGCCCAGTTTCTTTGTATACTGTAAGATAATACCCTTTACTTTATCAGAAATACTGAATGTCGGATATACGCTGATAGAGTCACCGGAATGGATACCCGTACGTTCGACAAGTTCCATGATACCCGGGACAAAGACATCCTGGCCATCACATACCGCATCAACTTCGACTTCTTTACCGCTGATGTATTTATCAACAAGTACCGGTTTTTCTTCATCGATGGCTACGGCTGTCTTCAGATAATGACGCAACTGCTGTTCATCACTGACAATCTGCATCGCTCTGCCGCCTAATACGAAACTCGGTCTGACCAATACCGGATAACCGATCTCTTCTGCTGCCTTAATACCGTCTTCAATCTTTGTGACAGCTCTGCCTTGTGGCTGAGGAATATTCAATTCCTTTAACAGTTTTTCAAACAGATCTCTGTTTTCTGCTCTGTCGATCGCATCACAATCTGTACCGATAATCTTGACACCACGCTTCATAACCGGTTCTGCAAGGTTAATTGCGGTCTGTCCGCCTAAAGAAGCAATAACACCGATCGGATTTTCAAACAGGACAATATTCATGACATCTTCCGGTGTCAGTGGTTCAAAGTACAGTTTATCTGCAGTTGTGTAGTCGGTGGATACTGTTTCCGGGTTACTGTTGATAATAATGGATTCATAACCTGCTTTGCGGATTGTCTGTACCGCATGAACAGTAGAATAGTCAAATTCAATACCCTGGCCGATACGGATCGGTCCGGCACCTAATACGACAATCTTCTTTTTATCTGAAAGGATGGATTCATTTTCTCCTGTGTAGGAAGAATAATGGTATGCGATATACTTTCCGGAATGGAGTGTATCGACCATCTTGAAGATCGGGAAGATCTTGTTTTCTTTTCTTAGATTGAATATGGATAATTCATCTGTATTCCAGAGTTTGGCGATGAAAGGATCAGAGAAACCCATCTTCTTCGCTTCTTTCAGGATTTCAATATCATTTACATGCTTCTTTAATGTATTCTCCATGTCAACGATCTTCTTCACTGACTCTAAGAAGAGATTTGTAATCATTGTCACTTCATGCAGTTTTTCAATGGTGACACCTCTTCTGATCAATTCCGTAATTGCGAAGATATTGTCAAAACGGAATTCACTGACATATTCCAATAAAGCGTCTGTTTCATACGAATCAAACTTCTCCAGATACAGATGCTTGACGCCTGTTTCCAGTGAACGGGCGGACTTCAGGATACATTCTTCCAAATTTGCACCGATACCCATTACTTCACCGGTAGCCTTCATCTGTGTGCCTAATGTATTCGGCGTATTCGGGAATTTGTCAAACGGGAATCGCGGGAATTTTGCAACGATATAATCCAGGCTCGGTTCTTTGTCTGCTGTTGTACCGGCAACCTCAATTTCCTCAAGAGACATGCCTAAAGCGATCTTTGCGGTAACCCTTGCGATAGGATAGCCACTGGCTTTGGAAGCCAATGCGGAAGAACGGGAAACACGCGGATTGACTTCAATTAAGTAATATTCGCTTGTTTCAGGATGTAATGCAAACTGTACATTACAGCCGCCTTCGATCTTTAATTCGCTGATGATCTTTAAAGCGGAATCATTGAGCATCTTTAAGTCATGATCATTCAAAGACAGAATCGGTGCAACAACCATGGAGTCTCCGGTATGTACGCCAACCGGATCAACATTTTCCATGCCGCAGATGGTGATGGTATGATCGTTGGAGTCACGCATCACTTCAAATTCGATTTCTTTATAACCTTTAACACTCTTTTCAATCAATACCTGAGAAACAGGAGAAAGATGGAATGCATTAGTACCGATTTCAATCAGCTCTTCTTCGTTATGCGCAAAACCGCCGCCGGTTCCACCTAATGTAAAGGCAGGACGCAAGACAACCGGATAACCGATTCTCTTTGCTGCTTCTTTTGCCTCATCAATGTTATAGGTAATTTCGGAAGGAATAACCGGTTCACCGATCTTCTGACACATGTCTTTGAACATCTGTCTGTCTTCCGCTTTTTCAATACTTTCACGCGGTGTTCCCAACAATTCAACACCACATTCTTTCAGTACACCTTTTTTATCCAGCTGAACAGCCAGGTTTAAACCAGTCTGTCCGCCAAGACCCGGAATAATCGCATCCGGTCTTTCATAACGTAAAATCTTGGCAATATATTCCAATGTCAATGGCTCCATGTAGACTTTATCTGCCATGGATGTATCTGTCATGATTGTAGCCGGATTAGAGTTACAAAGAATGACCTCATAACCTTCTTCTTTCAAAGCGATACATGCCTGTGTGCCTGCGTAGTCAAATTCTGCTGCCTGGCCAATGACAATCGGTCCTGATCCGATAATCAATACCTTTTTGATGTCTGTTCTTTTTGCCATACTTTTTCTCCGTTTCTATTTCTTGTACACGACATTCCCGTTATAAACAGTCATGACACATTCCCCATAGACTTCCATACCTGCAAATGGTGTTGCCTTGCCCATGGATACCAGCTGTTCCGGATCAATCGTATACTTCTGATCCATATCCCATACTGTATAACAGTTTTCCTGTGACAGATTGAATCTGTTTCTCGGCTTCACTGTCAGCAAACAAATCAGCTGATCCAGTGTAATAATATTTTCTTTGACAAGATATGTATATAACAGCGGGAAAGCTGTCTCAATGCCTGTGATCCCAAAAGCACTTCCTTTTAATCCTTTACTCTTTTCTTCGGCACTGTGCGGTGCATGATCGGTAGCGATCACATCGATTGTTCCATCGATAATCCCCTGCCGCAAAGCTTCCTTATCCTCTTTTGACCTTAACGGAGGATTCATCTTGAATCTTCCCTCTTCCTGCAGATCATTCTCATCCAGAATCAGGTAATGCGGTGCAGTCTCACATGTCACATTGACACCTTCCGCTTTTGCCTTGCGGATGATTTCCACACTCTCTTTTGTAGAGATATGGCAGACATGATATCCGCATCCCGTTTCCTTTGCCAGCTGTACATCTCTTGCGATCTGTCCCCATTCACTTTCCGAACAGATACCTGCATGGCCGTGTTCTTTCGCATAGATGCCATCATGAATATAACCGCCATGCAAAAGTGTTTCATCTTCACAATGGGCAACAATCAGTTTCCCCAATGCCTTTGCCTTACACATAGCTTCTTTCATCATTGCATCGGTTTGTACGCCTTTGCCATCATCTGAGAAAGCAACCACTTTATCCGCCATGCCTTCAAGATCAGCTAGCTCCTGACCTTTTTCATTAACGGTAATCGCACCATAAGGCAGAACCTGGATGCATGCATCTTTATTGATGATGTCCCATTCCTGCTGCAGATGTTCGATACTGTCCGGTACCGGGTTTAAGTTCGGCATTGCACATACGGTTGTATAACCGCCTTTTGCGGCAGCATACGAACCGGATTTGATTGTCTCCTTATAAGAAAAACCCGGTTCTCTGAAATGTACATGTACATCGCAAAAACCAGGGAATACTACATAATGATGGGATGCATCCGCATGATCAAGATCGATAGACAAAATATCCTGATCCAGGAACTTGTCAACTGTATCTGACTGGTAGACCTTCGCTTGAATCTTCATACCCTTCCTCCAAAAAAAATCCCGCACAAAACCGGCAGGACAAACGTTCTGTAAATCATCATCCATCTTACCGATCTCTCTGTATCGTTTAAAGATTTCTTTTTTGTTCTGTAAAAGTCTAGCATTTACCATTATCCGTGTCAATGGTAAGTTAATTCCCTGATTTTCATGACAATCATCAATCTGCGCATGATATAATGATAAAAAAGAAAGTTGAGGAAACATAATGGGTTTACGTAAAGATTTTTTATGGGGTGGAGCAGTAGCTGCACACCAGCTTGAAGGCGGCTGGGATCAGGGTGGCAAAGGCTGGAGTATTGCCGATGTCATGACTGCCGGCGGCAACGGTATTCCGCGCCGTATTACTGACGGTGTTCTGGAAGGTGAAAACTATCCGAACCATGAAGCAATTGACTTCTATCATCACTATAAAGAAGATATCGCTTTATTCGGCGAAATGGGCTTCAAGGCATTCCGTACATCTATCGCATGGACAAGAATCTATCCGAATGGTGATGACGAAGAACCAAATGAAGAAGGACTGGCATTCTATGAAGACATGTTCGATACATGCCACAAATACGGTATTGAGCCTGTAATTACATTACAGCACTTTGAAATGCCATATAATCTGGCTAAGAAATACAACGGCTTCATGGATAAGAGATGTATTGATTTCTTTGAAAGATTCAGCCGTACATGTTTTGAAAGATATAAGGGCAAAGTCAAATACTGGATGACATTCAATGAAATCAACAACCAGTCTGCAGCACCGAATGCACATCATATGTTGCAGGAAGGCGGTGTCCTTCTCAAAGAAGGTGACAATGCTGAAGAAATGATGTACCAGTCATCCATCAACGAATTGATTGCCAGTGCAAAAGCAGTCAAAGCATGTCATGAAATCGATCCTGACGCTATGATCGGATGCATGATCGCCATGTGCCCGATTTATGCACATACATGCAATCCGAAAGATGTCATGGAAAAGACATGGGCAGACTATAAGAGATACTGGTATGCAGATGTTCATGCAAAAGGAAAAGTACCGAACTACATGTTCAAATACTGGGAGAGAAACAATCTCAATGTCGTCGTAACAGATGAAGAAAAAGAAGTTCTCAAAGACGGTATTGTTGACTATATCGGTTTCTCCTACTATATGTCCTTCGCAGTAGCTGCAAGAGAAGATAATCCGGATTTCAACTTCTATGAGGGCGGTGCACTTCTTGGTTCCGGCGGAAAGAGCGACTTCGTCAAGAACGAATACCTCGGTGCAACAGACTGGGGCTGGCCGATTGATCCGCTCGGACTCCGTTATGCACTGAACTGGTTCTCTGCAAGATATGATCAGCCTTTGATGATCGTTGAAAACGGCATGGGTGCTTACGACAAGAAAGAAGAAGACGGCAGCGTAGATGACAGCTATCGTATCGATTATCTGAGAAACCACATTCAGGCTATGATTGACGCTGTAAACAAAGACGGTGTTGACCTGTTAGGTTACACAATGTGGGCACCGATTGATATCGTATCTGCTTCTTCCGGCGAAATGGATAAGAGATACGGATTCATCTACGTCAACAAGAACAATGCCGGTGAAGGTGATCTTTCCCGTTCCAAGAAAAAATCCTTCTACTGGTATAAACATGTCATTGAGACAAACGGTGAAGAGTTATAAAAGATGCAGAAATGCATCTTTTTTCTTTCATTTGAAACCTGATTCCTTTAAAATGTAACCGGGTGAAGTATATGAAAAAAGACAGAGAAACAAGAATACTGGAACTGTTAACACAGAATAATCGCATCGAAGTTGTTGAATTATCTGATTTATTGGGTGTTTCACAGGTTACCATACGAAAGGATCTGGATGCACTGGAGAAAAGACAGATGGTCAAGCGTATTCATGGATATGCAGAATTAAACAGTGCTGACAATATCAATCGAAGACTGGCTTATCATTATGAAGAGAAGATGAAGATTGCCGGCAAAGCTGCAGAAATGATTCATGACGGTGATACCGTCATGATTGAAAACGGCAGTTGTTGCGCTTTGGCAGCTCTGCAGATCGCAAAGACAAAGAAAAACATAACCATTGTCACAAACAGTGCTTTTATTGCCGATTATATCCGGAATGAAAACATCCAGATTGTTCTTCTTGGCGGTATTTACCAGCAGGATTCACAATGTCTGGTAGGACCGATGGTCAGGGAAGGTGTTTCCAACTATTATGTAAAATACTTCTTTATCGGTACGGATGGCTGGAGTGAAAGAACCGGTTTTACAAACAAAGACCAGATGAGAGCACAGGCTGTAAGGGATATGGCTAATTCTGCAGAAAATATTGTTGTATTAACAGAGAGTGAAAAATTCTCTGTACTCGGTACAGTTCCGATCAATGTCAAAGAACAGCCGAAATATGTTATTACAGATGCCAGCATCCCACAGGAAACAGTTCATGCTCTTTCCGACAGGAATGTAGAAGTTATCATAACGGAATAATCAGATCTTTTGGGAAAATAATATATAAATAATACAGTTATATTCAATTATCGAATATAACTGTATTTAATATAAGCATTTTAAATAATTGTATTTATCTCCTATAATTTAGCCACATAGGAGGAGATACTATGAAAAACAACCTGATTCTGAAAATCGCACTGTTATCCTGCTGTTTCGTAACAGCATCTGTAAATGCGGTTGCCGGAAACATACCGGCAATGGCGGAAGCTTTTCCGGAAGTGCCGCTTTCATTGATTGAGCTGCTGACAACTATTCCTTCTTTATTATCGATGACGGCTGTACTCTTTTCTTCAAAAATAGCTTCTTCCCTCGGCTATAAAAAAACAGTGCTGGCAGGATGTCTCTTATCTGCAGTTTCCGGTACATTGCCATTGTTGCTGAAAAATGTGTACCTGATCCTTTTCTGCAGAGCTATATTCGGATTTGGATGCGGCCTGATTTCCTCTTCCTTGTTAATCCTGATTGTTTATTTCTTCCAGGGTGAAGAAAGAAGCAGAATGATCGGTTTACAAGGCAGTGCAGGCGGACTTGCCAGCATGATTACTGCTTTCATTGCCGGAAGATTGCTTGTATTTGGCTGGAATATCTCCTTTCTCGTCTATCTGTTCGGATTTATGGTATTTCTGCTTGTTCTCTTCTTTATCCCTCATGTCGGTTCCATCCGTACCTCTTCCGCAAATACAGACAATTCTCTGATAAAAAGTAAAACTTCTTTGTATGCTACAGGAATACTGATGTTTATTGCGGTTCTCAGTGCAACATTATTTGTGATCAAATGTGCATCGCTGGCAACTGAAAAGAATATTACTGCAGAAGGAACAGGAAGCCTTCTTGTCATGTGCATTTCGGGCGGTTCCCTGATTGCCGGAATGATCTACGGAACAATGAAGCAGAAGCTGAAATTTCTTTCCCTTCCGGTCTTCTTCCTGATCTGTGCTGCAGGTTTTTTCCTGGCATCTGTTTCACACAATATCGTATTGCTTGCAATAGCTTCTTTCATTCTTGGTTTTGGCTATCTTGCATTTGTGCCTTATCTGCAGGAGAGTGTCTCTGCATTCGGCACTTCAGGCACTACTGTCATTCTTGTCTTTCAGGGTTTAGGAGCATTTGCTGCTCCGTATCTTGGTACAGCATTGGAGTTGTTTACAAGCAATCTCTCAGGACAATTCATCGCAACAGGAGGAATATTCCTGATACTCATGGTTCTTGGCTTCTTCTTTGCAAAAAAAGAACAAGGAGCTTAATCCTGTTCTTCAGCGATCAGTTTATTCACTTCATCCAGTAGTAATTCCATCGTTTTCTTCAGAATCTGATTCTTTTTCCAGATCAGATATTTGGATACGCGATATTCCGGTTCAAACGGCCGGAAGCACAATGCTGTTCCTTCCGTACTCAGGACATCTCCCAATCCGACTGTATAACCGATTCCATCCTCTGCCATCAGAAATGCATTGTAGAGAAGATTATAGGAACCGGCAATATGGAATTGTTGAAGAGGTACATCCGGAATCAGATATCCGTGCGAATTCCGGTTGATAATCAAAGGTTTGTTTGCAAGATCCTGCTCCGGCAGGATTTTTTGTTTTGCGGAAAGCGGATCATCTTTGCGCATGTATATACCGAAAACATCCTGGTGAGGCAAAGTAATACAGTTATATTTCTCATGATCCACATCCCCGTATACAATCGCCATATCCGCCAGACCGTGATCCAGCTGCCAGGAAAGATCCGTCCGATCTCCGCTGGAGATATGAATACGAATACCGGGATGTTTTTTCTGTAATGCATGTGCAGCAAGTGTGATCATATGTATCCCAGGTGTTTCAGCAGCACCGATCATGATATCCCCTGTCAATGCCACATCATTACCGGAAATTTCCTGTTCTGTCTTATCAACAAGAGACAATATTTCTTCTGCCCTGACCTTCAACAACATCCCTTCATCGGTCAGCTGTAATTGTTTTCTGGTTCTGATAAACAATTGTTTCCCCAGTTCCGCTTCCAAATCTGCAATCTGCCTTGATAGAGTTGGCTGGGAAATATGAATGGCTTCAGCAGCTGCAGAGAAACTCTTTTCCCTGCATATTGCAAGATAATATTCCAAAACCTGTAAATTCATACAGACCTCCCGGTATATGTTCTGAATCCTTCAGCAGTATGCGGATATAACACAACTGAATATTTACCATCTGTGCAGGATATTACAGAGATAAAACCATTGGGAACACCATATGGTTTTAAACGCTTCATTGCCTGTAATCTGTTTATATGCAACAGTTCCTCCAACATATACATGTAATAGCTCCCATGTCCTGTGACTAGTACATGATCTCCATCGTCACATTGATCATACATATATCTGAAAGCTCTTCCTGTTCTTGTTCTGACATCTCCTGCCGATTCACCATGAATGGGCCGGAAGTTGTCAATTGCATGCATTAAAAGCATGGTCCATTTATGATCTTTATGCGGTTTGCCGTCGATATCTCCGAAATTCATTTCCTTTAAGTCATCAAGAGGTTCAATCGGAATATTCCTGCCTTCTAATATGATTTCCGCTGTATTCACGGCTCTGTACAAAGGTGATGAAAAACATCTTTGAAAAGGAATATCTTTTAATGCATCCCTTGTTTCATGCAATACCGGCAATCCTTCCTTTGCCAAAGGAGAATCTACCTGTCCCTGCATAATGCCCTGTTTATTGAATTCGGTTTTACCGTGTCTGACATAATAGAATACAACAGTTTTCATCCTAAAGTTTCCTCATCACATTGATCAGCATCTGCTGCATCGCTTTTCTTGTCGGAAATTGTTTCTGCCATTGGCTGATGATAGAATATGCTTCTTTTTTGCCACCTGGAATACTTGCTGTAAGATGAAGATATTTTTCCATCTCTTCATACACTGTTCTTGTTCCATGTCTTTCTTCCAATGCATGCAGATATGTGCTATACCTTTCCAACAATTCATCCGCATACTCATTCCGAAGAACATGAAGATACGGTTCAATTTCTGATACAGGCATCATTTTCAAAAGTGCCCATAATCTGTCATACAGTCTTTCTTCAAAAAAGATTTCTTTAGCGATATATCTGTCTTTTTTGACAATCTCCTCTCGGATAGGAATCCATTCCTCCTCTGCATACAGATTTCGTAAAATCCGGATATCTTCCATTAAGGGAGTTCTTCCTTCTAAAACGATCCTCTTCAATGTATCTCTGTATTTTTCCTTATCTCCGTTTTCCCGATAATACTTCAGCAGTTTTCTTGCCAGTTCATTTTTTCTCCACCATACATCCTCTGTATTTAGCAGTTCTTCAGACAAAGTAATACATGTTTCAATATCTTTTTTATCCTCTGCTTCTTTTAAGAGAATTTCTTTTACAGAAGGAATATGCCTATGATCCTGTAACCACTGGTTATATTCATTCAATGGTTGGTGTAATCTTTCCAATACGCTTTTGTATAAATCCAGTTTATCTTTCAGGGCATAGGCTGAAATAGATGGATCTTGAATTATATCTTTTGTTTCTTTCAATATCGGTAAAAGATATTTTTCATCGTTGAATTGCGAATAATACATATCCGCTATGGAATCTCCGACATTGAGACTTGATGCTTTTTCCAGCATGCTCTCAAACCATTGATGTATCTGATCTTTTTCATTCGCATCTGCATGTTGAATGATATCTGTCCAAAGTTCTTCAATGTGATAGACAATATCTGAATGTTCCCCATTTGAGCCATCCATATCCACCGTATTCACCACATAGAATGCATGCTTCAATACTTCAAATGCCGCTAAATATTCACCACGCTCAATCATAGGTTCAACATAATCTTCAAGACATGCCAAAAAGCCTCTGACATAATCCGATCCGTGATACCAGTCAACAAAACCTCCCCTGTCACCATACTCATATGCCAGATCATCCAGCATGCCGTTGATACGGGTAATTTCTTTCCGGTCTGCAGGCTGCCGGCGATATTTATTGTAAAAGCGGTCATGCAACTGTACATTCTCTTCCAGAATATTTCTGAATTCAGTAAGGATAGTCTTCTCATCCAGACGTGCCAGTATATCATCTATGGTTTCCCGATTTTCCGGTTCAGATTCCTCCACAAAATCCTGATCCTCCAACGCAAATAATACTGCAGCCATGTGTTTGCAGTTGTATCCTTTTGCCGCATAGGGACATGTACAATCCATTTCATCCACTTCATCGCCATTTATATAAATATCAACTTCATATTTGTTTTCTCCACGTACTTCCGCAGAATATCCATAATCCGTCTTTTTTATCTTTCTGACTTCATCTCCATAATAATAATCTTCTCCTCTTGATAAAACCTGTGGAGAAAAAAGATATTTCCATGTCTCTTTCATAGTATTCCTGCCTTTATGATAAATATTATACTTTTTTTACATATTCACAATACTCGAATATGTACAGTAAACTCATTCAACTCTACAAAAAAGGAAGATCATTTCTGACCTTCCCGATCGCCTTATTCAATAGTAACTTTGATACCAGGACCCATTGTTGTGGAAAGAGTGCAATTCTTAATATATGTACCCTTTACAGCTGCAGGTCTGATTCTGACCATCTGATCATAGATAGCCTTGAAGTTCTCTGCTAATGCTTCATCAGTGAAGGAGCACTTACCGATCATAACGTTGACATTACCATCTCTGTCTGTACGGTATGTAACTTTACCTTTCTTGATTTCTTCAATAGCCTGAGCAACATTCATTGTAACAGTACCTGTCTTCGGGTTTGGCATTAAGCCTTTAGGACCTAAGAGCTTACCTAAACGTCCTAACTGACCCATCATATCCGGTGTAGCAACGATGATGTCAAAACCGAGCCAGCCGTTCTTGATCTGTTCGAGCATATCAGCTCCGCCGACGAAATCAGCGCCTGCTGCTTTTGCTTCTTCCTCTTTAGCACCCTGTGTAATAACAAGAACTTTTCTTGTCTTACCTGTACCGTTTGGAAGAACCATAGCACCACGGATGTTCTGATCAGCCTGACGTGGGTCAATGTTGAGGAAGAAGGATACTTCTACAGAAGAGTCAAACTTTGTGTTTGCGAGCTCTTTTGCAAGAGTAATAGCTTCTTTATAGTTATAAACTTTAGAGCGGTCTACTTTAGCCTTAGCTGCTTCGTATTTCTTTCCTGCCATAATTAGTTCCACCCCTCAATCGTAATGCCCATGTTACGAGCTGTACCTGCAACAATTCTCATTGCTGCTTCAACATCATTTGCGTTGAGATCTGGCATCTTGTATTCAGCAATCTCTCTCAACTGTGCTTCTGTGATCTTACCTGCTTTAACAGTCTTCGGTGTTCCGGAAGCTTTCTGAATGCCTGCTGCCTTCTTGAGAAGAACTGCAGCCGGTGTTGTCTTGATAATGAAATCAAAGGACTTGTCTTCATAAGCTGTGATAATGACAGGAACGATGTCGCCTGCACGATCTCTTGTCTTGTCATTGAACTCTGAACAGAACTTAGGCATGTTGATACCTGCAGAAGCAAGTGCCGGACCTGGTTTAGCACCACCAGCCGGGAACTGAAGTTTGCATACTTTAGCGATTTTCTTTGCCATGTGGCTTCCTCCTTTTTCTAGAAATATCCACATGCAGTGGTTCAGCGGATTTCTCCTCCCACGCATGAGCACACGAAAAAACGTGCTTTAATATAATAATATAAATCATGTGTTTTTTCAACAAGAAATGTTACTAATGAAGCAGAAAACAAAATGGAGATTGTTTTAAGCCGGTTTGAGGGAAAAAAAGAATATGAAACAAATGCGGGTATCTCACAAATTTCTTTTGAAGATTCGAATCCGACAATACTTCCATTCTTTATTCATCCATTTGATCCAATGAAGGAATATCTTCTTCATAGGACTCTGTCGCAAGTTCTCCTACGGTTATTTTCCCTGCTTTTCCATATTGATACAGCTGGTCAAGCAGTTCTATTGCCGTACGAAGCTTAGTTCTTAATAAGAAACCTGCACCTTCAGATTGTCTGATAATTTGATCAATCGGTACATCCGGATTCCAGTCATATGCTTTTGCATGAATCTGAATGATCTTTTCTATTGTGGATCGGATCTCCTCTTTCGTCAAAGGATTTAATGCCGGTGCTTTAATGATATCATTTAAAACACTGACTGCATCATTTTTCCATTCTTCTTCTACGATATCCAGATATTCAAAATCCTTCTTCTTTTCGATAACATCCTCATTATATGTTGAAGTAAAAGCAAAGACAGAGAAAGTGGATACTAAAGATGGTGAATGAAGCAATTTGTAAATATTACGATACGCTATAGCACGCAGTGTTTTGGACAGTCTGCCGATCAGTTCAGCCTCATCGATCAAAATCACCCATCCGTTATACCCCATTTTCTGGAAAACATAACTCATAAAGATATAATAATCAAAAGTATGTTTCAGGACACGATATCTTTCACCGTATACAGGATACTCATGATACAGCATGCGATATCTCTTTTTAAACTCTGACAGGGTGACAGGTTCCCCGAGAAGATCTGCCTGCAGTTTAAACTTTTCATCATCATCGGTTTCTTTTAAGTATGCTTTCAAAATATGGAGTATCTTCAAATGGCTTAACTCTGATGTCGCAAAGAGTATTAGATCTGAT
>JAFYCG010000024.1 GCA_017539825.1 Solobacterium sp.
GTGCTACCAGATTCGGATCAACATACTGACGTACCTGGTCAACACTCATCTGATACATGTCGGCAAGACTCTGCATCTCTTCATCAATCTCCTCAGGAGTTGCTTTCATGCCTTCAGCCTTAGCTACAGCTTCAAGTGCAAGTCTTGTCTTGACATCTGTTTCAGCCTGCTCACGGAACTGGTTCTTGAATCCGTCTGTATCAAGTCCTGTCATCTGCAAGTAGGATGTCAAGCTCATGCCATAGGACTGCAGCTGATTAACAAGGCCGTTGACCTGGTTCTGTACTTCTTCTTCGATCATGACTTCAGGAATCACAACAGTTGTAATGTCGCGCAGTTCTTCAAGCAGTTTTCCGTCTGCAACAGATTCTGCTGTGTTTTTCTTGTTGTCTTCAAGTCTCTTGCGGACATGTTCCTTGAGCTGTTCGACATTTTCAACACCCGGATAGTTAACATCCTGTGCAAAGTCATCATCGACTTCCGGCAGCTGTTTGAATTTAACTTCATTGACGGTTACTTTGAATACGACAGGCTGTCCTGCCAGGCTTGCTTCCTGATAGTTCTCAGGGAATGTTACGTTAATCTCTTTTTCATCGCCTGCTTTTGTGCCGATCAGCTGTTCTTCAAAGCCCGGAATAAATGTGTTGGATCCGAGTACGAGATCATGTCCATGATCTTCTCCGCCTTCAAATGCAACATCATCTTTATATCCGACGTAATCGATATTGACTGTATCGCCGTTTTCAGCTTCGCCTTCCTTGACGATCATGTCTGCATAACGGTCTCTCAAACGGTCAATTTCTTCTGTTACATCATCATCTGTAACTTCTTCAACTTCCAGTTCATATTTCAAAGCTTTATAGTCGCCTACTTCCGCTTCCGGTCTGACTGTCATCTTTACAGTGATTTCGCAACTGTCCGCATTCATGTTACCCGGAATCAGTTCAGGTCTTGTCAGAGGAATCAGTCCTTCGTTTTCGATTTCTTTCATAACCCACTTGTTGATGTTGTCATACATCGCTTCACTGTAGATTGTTGTGGCTGGCAAAAGCTTGTCGATCATTGCCTTCGGTGCTTTACCCGGACGGAAACCCTGTACCTGTACTTTCGGTGCAAGCTTATTGTAGGCTTTCTTGCAAGCCTTCTTCCATTCGTCGCCTTCGATTGTGAATTTTAATTCACCTTCAGATTTTTCATTTACTGTCCAATTTGCCATGGTTTTTCTAGCTCCTTCTTATTCGCTTGCCTATTATAGCAAAGATCATCAATATAATCCAATAAATCGTTTTTTTGCAAGCATTTTAGCACTCTTTGCGCGAGCCTGCTAAAATACTACACTCTCTTTTTAGCACTGTCAAGCATTGTGTGCTAATTTTTTTCGATGATTTCAGAATATGTACGTGAATCATCCATCATTTCACTAATATTTTTGAGAATCATCTCTGCCAGATCCCTTCCCTCATCCGCTTCATAACTTAGTGGAAGAAAGCAGTATGCTTCATGAATCAGCATTTTTCTGGCCAGCTCATACATAGCCGGCTGATCATTGGACAGCCATTCATCCAGAAAATGCATTGCTTCAAGGAAGCCTTCACTCTCTTCGACAGGTGTGATGGAATCCACCCAGAATGTATATTCCACGCCATCCTTCATCCATACAAATTCATCGTTGATATTCTGTCTGTACATGCCCTCTACCAGTAAAGCGGCAGCTTCAACACACGGATCTTTTGCAAGATAATCGCGAATCTCGTCAATACAGCCGTGCAGATTGCGGTCGGTTAATTTGGAAACCGCATATAACTGAGACTGAGGTTTTCCTTTCAGTTTTCTTAACAGTGATTCAGTTGATTCCTCCGTATTCCTTTCTTTCAGGGAGAGGCTGAAAACCACATCCTTTTTCAGCTGCAGAAAGATCTCTTCTGCTTCAGCCGGGATATACGGCATGGACAGTTCCTTGTTCACAAGGGATAACGCTGTCTCATACTCTTTCCTTTTTATACAATCTCTGATCTCTTCAATAATTTCTTCATAATAGGATTCCATATAAACCTCCAAAAGGCCGCAATATGCATACAAAATTGTATTATGCCCGAAATAAACAGATTTGTAAAATGGAAACTTCACCTGAAATCCGATTTCATGATCTGACGGCAGAATACAGGTTTCCTGCAGTACCTTTTCCCTCATCGAAATAAAAAAAGGCAAAGCATTACTTTACCCTTTAACGTCGTCGTTGGGACTCGAACCCAAGACCGTCCGCTTAGAAGGCGGAAGCTCTATCCAGCTGAGCTACGACGACAGCACCAATAATATACCAAAGTGAAAAACAGATTTCAAGGCTTTTCGTATGTTTTTCTTTCAACAATTACTTCATCGCCATCGAATGTAATAACCATGTACGACGGTTTGGAACCGTCACGGTTGCGCCAGATGGATCCGGGATTCAGAAGTCTTACCCCTTCCACAACTTTATCAAAATAAATATGCGTATGCCCGAAGAAAACCATATCACAATCGTGTGCCTTGGCTCTTTGCGCAAGCATCTCAAACCTGCCGTAAATCATATCCCTGTGACCGTGAACCATATATATACGGTGCTTTCCTATTTCCAGTACTCGGCGCATAGGAAATGTTCCGTAATAATCATTGTTGCCCTGCACAACCGCAAAACCTTCTGTCTCATACGGAGGAAGTTCCGTGTCTCCGCAATGCAGAAAATAGTCTGCATCCCTGTAGGTTTCACGAATGTATTGCAGACACTCCCTTGTACGATGATTATCACTGATCAAAATAATCTTTATATTCTTGTTCATGGGGTTATTATACAGTAATATAATGAAAAAAACGAAGAATTTTATACAAAAATGTGCTACCATATTTTCAGGAAGGTATTTATTATGTTGAATTTCAATATCGCCCCTTACAATTACTGGGTATTATATGCAGCCATTGCAGCTGTTGTTGTGAGTTTGCTGATTCTTGTCAAAAAAGCTCTGGAAATTCCAAAGGCAATCAAGGCATTTGATCCCTACAAAACAAGAATGCAGAGAAACCTTCAGCTCATGCAGATCAAGACCGATGCAATGAATGAAAAGAAACAGGAAGATGCAAAAAAGAACAAGCTGTTAAAGCTTGCCCTTCCAATCCTTCTTGCCATATATGAAATCTATAAGAAAGATGATTCCATGAAAGGTATTAAAGGTTTCAAGGATGCTGCCCTTGTCTATCTGAATCAAGGTAAAGCCGATAAAGCTTTAGCTAAGCGCTTAAAGAAGATCATGTAAAAACGGTATTTAATACCGTTTTTTTATTCTTCAGTGTTTTCCGCATGGAGTGCTTCATACACATTATGTGCAGCTTCTCCGGGAACAACCTTTGCGATTTCTTCTTCACTTGCCTTCTTCAGATTTGTAAAGTTGCCGAAGCTCTTCAACAGAAGCTTTTTTCTTTTCGGCCCGATACCTTCAATCTCATCAAGAATGGATTTGGTCTGTGCTTTTGAACGCAGCTTTCTGTGATAGGTAATAGCTACTCTGTGCACTTCATCCTGCATCCTTGTCAAAAGAAAGAACAACCCGGAATTCTTATCAATGTCAAACGTTTCCCCGTTGGTATCCATTAAGGCATTGGTATTATGATGATCATCCTTTACCAGACCCATGATCTTAATTGTCTCACTCAGTCCGAGTGAATCCAATATCTCCTTTGCAGCTTCAATCTGTGTCCAGCCGCCATCGACCAGAATTCCATCAGGCATTCTTCTCTCTTCTTTTAACAGGCGGAAATACCTGCGATAAACTACTTCTTTCATGGAATCCACATCGGAATTGCCTGTGTGCAGCTTATAGAGACGATAGCTCTTTTTATCCGGAACCCCGTCTTCATAAACAACACAGCTTGCTACGGTAAATGCACCGGAAATGTGAGAGTTATCAAACAGTTCGACACGGTTCATTGACGTGCCGGCAAGTTTTGACAATTCTTCCACGGCATTGCTCGTCATGGTATCCTGTCTTTCAACCGTATTGAATTTCAGGTCCAGCTGTTTTTTGGCATTCTCCAGGCACATTTCAATCAGTTTTCTGCGATAGCCCTTCTGTGGCTGGCTGATCCTCATGTCAAGCACCTCTTCCAAAGAGCTGCAGTCAAAATCCTTCGGCAGCAGCAATTCCCTGGGAGAAGGATGCTCCTGATAAAACTGAACCAGGAAAGAAGAGAATTCATCTTCAATATCACCATACAGAGGACGAAGACGGAATTCCTTATTCAGCACAACGCCATCTCTGACAAGAAAGCCCGTAATTGCAAGATATCCTTTTTCAAAGTACCATGCAAAGGCATCAATTGCGCCTCTCTGGTCTTTTTCAATGTTCTGTTTGTCTTTGGCTACACTGGCAAGACTCTGCAGCATTTCCTTGTATTCCTGTGCCTTTTCAAATTCCAGATTTTCACTTGCGGACATCATCTTTTCACGAAGCTCATTCTCCATTTCCTTCGTATCCCCGTTTAAAAATCTGGTGATCTGTTCAATCATCTTCTCATAGGTCTCTGCCGGTATTTCATATTCGCAAGGGCCGAGGCATTGTCCCATATGATAATACAGGCATACCTTGTCCTTCATTTTGTCACATCTGCGCAACGGATATAATCCCTGTAACAGCTTCTGCGTATTCCGTGCTGCGGTCGCATCGGGAAACGGGCCGAAATACTTTGCCTTTTTATCCTTGCGGGTATCCCTGGCAACCAGCAGGCGCGGGTATTTTTCCTTTGTCAGCTTGATATAAGGATACGAGCTGTCATCGATAAACTGAATGTTGTATTTGGGGCGGTATTTCTTGATCAGGTTGATTTCCAGAACAAGCGCTTCA
>JAFYCG010000242.1 GCA_017539825.1 Solobacterium sp.
AGTCTTTTTTCGTCAGTTGTAATGTAGATTCCTGTTGTGTTTGGATCTGAATGCCCAAGAATGGCTGCAATTGTTTCAATCGGTACAGCATTTTCAACCATTGTAGATGCTGCATTGTGTCGTAAGAAATGCATACCAAAAATGCGACCATTTTTGCTGATTCCTGCTTTTTCAAGAGCACGTTTTACCAGCACATAACAAGAAGAATGGCAGGAAAGAGGCTTATATGGGGCAAGCGATCTGACAAAGATATAATCATTTGGAGCATGAGGCCTTTCTTCAGTCAAATATCGGGTGAGTGCATTACCAACAGAAGATATTAAAGGAATACATACCAGATTTCCGGTCTTGCTCTGACGCCAGGATATCGTCTCATTTTGCCAATCTATATCGGAAAAGCGAAGTCGAATAATATCACAAGCCCTGATTCCGGTAGACATTCCAAGCAGAATCATGGCAGCATCCCTTAGCGAGATTGTTTCATCAATCGTGACCGCTTTTATCCGTTCTTGCTCTTCGTGATTAAGCACAGGAATGATTCGATTGTGTCTGGGTGCATGAATACCTGCCAGAGCAGTCAGAAGATCATTGCGATTAAGATAGCGACATATTTTTCGCAGTTCACACAGTGCCTCCCGCTGTCTGCTCTGTTTCAAATGAGTCATGTATTCAATCAGAATGTCAGATGTCAAGCCCTCAATTCGTATTATCTGGTCATTGTTTTCCAGATGGTGCAGTAACGAATACATCCCATATTCATAAAAATGTCGGGTGTTTTCATTCTCGTATTCTGCTTTCAGATCATCGCAGAATTTCTGATATATTCCGCAATAGTATTCATTTACAGGCTGGTGTCTGCTCCTGGACGCGACAGATAAATCAAATTGTCCGGTAGTGACATATGAATCAAGAAGGCGGATAAGGCGACCATGTAGAAAATGTCTTGCTGCGCTATATTTCCCTGTTTTCGGACTGATAACGTCATCAGAATAAACCTTGCCAATTGCAGAAGTATAATCCGAGATACCCTTTCCTTGACAAAACTCTTTGAACCTCCTGACTTCCCCTTGATATAGAAATATCGTATTGGGGGTATACTTTGCATCATGCAAAGTATCAATGAGTAATGAGCAGATCGTATCGAGATCCATACTTGAAACACCTCCTTTTGGTGATCCAAGTATAAAATACTATGCCGAAGATTTTCACAGGAAGATGATATCTCAAGTCGCAGAGCAAATCTTCGGTATAGTTTTTTCTTCGGCATAGTCACTGTTATGCCGAATTCGGTATAACAGTGACAGAGGATTTCAGTACACCAACCGCGTGTTCCACCATATGCTGATTGAAGCCGGCATGACGCAGAGCATGTCCAGAGTTGCCAAGTGCATTGATAACGGACCGATGGAAGGTTTCTGGGGCATCCTGAAAAGAGAACGGTATTACGGAGAACGCTTCACTGACAGGGCCAGCTTGGTTGCTATGATTGAAGATTTCATTC
>JAFYCG010000025.1 GCA_017539825.1 Solobacterium sp.
AAGATTTCCTCATCCATCTGCATCGTGGGAATGACATCCATTAACGGTTTTCCGGAAAGAACAATACCTGCTGCATGGATGGATGAATGCCTTGGAAGTCCTTCCAGCTTTTTTGCCATCTCATACAGGATCATATTATTCCGGCTCGACATAACCGCCTTTTTAAACCGGGAATTATTCTGATAAGCCTCTTCCAGGGTTGTATTTGATGCATTGCCGAGTGCCTTCAAAACCGTATCCACATCCCGTTGATTCATATTCATTGTCCGGGCAACATCACGAATGACCTGTCTTGCTCCAAGGGTGCCGAATGTAATGATATTTGCGACATGATCCCTGCCGTATGTGTCAACCACATAACGGATGACCTCCTGTCTGCGGTTATCCGGAATATCCGTATCTATATCCGGCATGGATACCCTGTCGGGATTCAGAAATCTTTCAAACAGAAGATGATATTTCAAAGGGTCAATCTGCGTTATGCCAAGGCAATAGGCAACTAAAGACCCAGCTGCACTTCCCCTGCCCGGTCCGACCAGAATATCCTGTTTTCTGGCATAGCGGATAAAATCATAGACAATCAGAAAATAATCCTCAAAATGCATTTTCAGAATAATATCCAGCTCATACTGCAGCCTGGACTGATACTGCCTGGACACTTTCCCTTGCAGCCTTTTCTGCAAACCGGCCTGACAAAGACGGACCAGATACTCTTTTGAAGAAACATCATATTTGCCCTGAAAAGCCGGCAGGCCTGTTTTTTCAACCATGCCATCGGCATTACACTGCTTTGCGATCTCATCGGTTCTCTGTAATTCTTCCGGTTCATACAGTTTTTCCATCTCTTCTGCAGACAAAAAATAACGGCCGGTCAGCTGTGGCAGAGAACTGTCATTCACCATCTTGTTCAGACGGATCGCATTCAGAACATGATAACTGCGTACATCATCCTCATCCAGATAGTAGATTTTATTCAGGGCAACAACAGGTACAGAAAGACGTTCTGCAATTTTCTTGAGGATTTTATTACGCATCTTCCACAAGGAAGCATCCTGATAAGACAAGGCAATATCAAAAGGTGGAAGTTCTTTTTTCATGACGGACAGTTTTTCATAAACCATTTCACGATTGTCATTGACCAGCTCACTGTCCATCCACCCTCCTTCACCATAAGCTATAATGAAGCAATGGCGGCTGTAATTTTTAAAATCTTCCAGGGAAACAGCTTCCTCTTCTTTATTCAGCATGCTGGAAAGAATCATCAGATTGGCATATCCCGCATTATCCTTTGCCAGAAGAAGAAACGGTACCTTTTCCTCATGATAGAAAACGGTAACCTGCATGCCGATGATTCCCCTGATCCCCTCTCTTTCACAGATTTTAAGGAAAGAAGGAATACCATGCATCACATGAAAATCTGTCAGAGCGACAGCGTTAAACCCGTATTCCTGTGTTTTTGTCACAATTTCTTCAATACGTACCGTGATTTTAAGCAGCGTATAAGCACTTTGTACAAACAGATGAACCATACAGCTATTATATAACAGAATAAAAGATTATGAATATTCAAAAAGGTTTAAGAGTTATCGGGGCAAAATTGTGATATTATATCATGGTTATACAGGGGGACTGTATGGAAGAATTAAAAAATAACGAAACAGACATGGCTGAAGAAACCCGAAAACAGATCAAAAACAGAAAAAAAGCACGTCGAAGAGTGATTTTCCGCAGAGTAATCACATGCATCCTTGCCTTTTTTGTAGGAATAGAACTGATTGTCGGTTATCTCGGTTTGCGATATACGAAAAAACTGCTGGTCGGCATGCCGACCCTGAATGTTCAAGACTTCATCAGTGAAGAATCTTCAAGAATTTTTGATTCAAGAGGAGAACTTTTGACAGAAATCGGAACATATTACCGTGAAAACATCACCTATGAGGATTGTCCGGAATCCCTGATTGATGCCTTCCTGGCAACAGAAGATTCCCGCTACTTCCAGCATAACGGTTTCGATGTTCCTCGTTTTACGAAAGCGGTATTTGAGACCCTTGCCAAACATAACATGCAGGGCGGTTCCACCTTCACGATGCAGTTAGTCAAAAATACGTATTTCTCGATTGATGCCGGTGACGAAAGCGTTGAGCGTGACGCTACGATCCAGTACAAAGTTCAGCAGATCATCCTGGCAATGCAGCTGGAGATGAAAGTCAACAAGAAAAGAATTTTCGAACTCTATATCAACAAGCTGAATTTCGGTGACCGTATCCGCGGTGTACAGAAAGCTGCAGAATACTATTTCGGTAAAGATGTTCGTGAACTGAATCTTTCCGAATCCGCACTTCTTGCCGGCATTATCAACCTGCCTAACGGATACAACCCTTACCATTTCCTGGATTCTGCTACAGACAGAAGAAATGAAGTGCTTGGTTACATGTTGATGCATGGTTATATTACCAAAGAGGAAGAACAGCTGGCAAAAGCGATCAAAGTGGAAGATCAGCTCGTCGGACAGGACAAGCTGAATGTTGAAAAGACAATTTATCCGGAGTATGTGGATGTTGTTATTGAGGAAGCACAGAAAGTGACGGGATTTGATCCGGTCACAAAAGGAATGGACATCTATACGGCTTTGAATCCGCAAATCCAGGATCAGGTGGAAGCGATTGAAGCCGGTGAAACAAGTGTATCCTTCCCGGATGATCTGATGCAGGTTGCCATGGTATGCATGAATAACCAAAATGGTGAAGTTGTCGCAATCGGCGGTGGCAGAAATTACGGTGATAACGGCGGTTCCCGCCTTCTCAACAGAGCCACTAGCCAGTACAAACAGCCAGGATCTTCCGTCAAACCGTTCCTTGACTATGCCCTTGCATTTGAATATCTCGGCTATTCCATTGATGAAATTCTGCTGGACAAACCGATCACCTTCCCGGGTGAAAGCAGAGTTCTGGTCAATTTCAACGGTGAGTACATGGGTGATGTTACAATCAAGGAAGCTGTCGCAAGATCTTTGAA
>JAFYCG010000243.1 GCA_017539825.1 Solobacterium sp.
AATATCCGGAATATGTCAATGATTCTTTGAAGGCATTGGAAACAACCGGAGATGAGATCGGTGTCAGATATATCAATGATGTCGAATATGTGAATATGAACGGTACACCTCTGCATCTGCAGATCATGGTACCTCACACCCGCAACAATAAGCAGACCACTTTCCCTTGCATGGTGTATGTACAGGGAAGCGGATGGTTCAAGCAGGATATTCATGCCGGTGTGCCTTTCTTATCCAGAGTGGCATCCAGGGGATATGTCTGTGCTATTGTTGAATACAGGCATTCCGGTATAGCTGCATTCCCTTCACCGATTATCGATGCATTGAATGCAGTACGCTTTTTAAGAAAGAATGCAGAAACATATAAAATTGATCCGGAAAAAATGATTCTTGCGGGAAGTTCTTCCGGTGGTCATACTGCTGTATTTGCAGGTTTCAGGCATAATGATGCAACTGCAGAGAACCTGTTCCCGGGTGTATCGGCTGAGGTCAAAGGTATCGTGGATTATTACGGATCATGCAGCTTTATGTTTGATTACAGTAATCCATCCACACCGAACCATCTCAAACCGGACAGCCCGGAAGGAAGAGAAGCAGGTAATATTGATCTTTCCGAGAATGAAGCAATGAAGATTGCGATGTCTGCTGAATGCAATATCCATAATGATACAAAGATTGCACCGATGCTGATTCTGCATGGCACAAAGGACAGAACCGTTCATCCGGAATGCAGCACCAGATTGTATGAACAGATGAAAAGAACTGGTCATGATGTAGAAATGATCCTGTTAAAGGGAGCAGATCATGGCGGACCTGAATTCTGGACAGAGGGCATTATCGATATTGTTGATGCTTTCATGCAGAGATGTTTCTGAGAAGTCTTTTCACAAGACTTCTTTTTCTATATAATTTTGTCTGAGGTAAAAATGTATGTTTAAATGTCCCAATTGTAACGGAAGCCTTGTGTTTGACATTAAAACGCAGGCATTACGGTGTCTGCATTGCGGAAGTACAATGAATGTGGAAGATTACCATAAAACCAATAACGCCGATACAGGTACGGATGCCTATGGTGTCATGGTTTCATTGTGTCCGAATTGCGGTGCAGAGATTATCAGCCCGGATACAGCAGTAACCGGATTCTGTTCTTATTGCGGATCGGAAGTGGTGATGCAGGAAAGAATGGATGAAGAGAAAAGACCGAAATATGTCATTCCTTTCCAGATTACCAAAGAAGAATGCCGCAAACAGTTCAAGCAGAAAGTTCATGCGCCTTATGTTCCCTCAGAATTTAAAAATGATGCTTTTCTGGAAGGTTTCAGAGGAATTTATATTCCCTATTGGATGTATCAGATTGAATATTCCAACAGGGCAACGGTTCCTGCCATCAAAACCTATACAAAAGGCAATTATGAATATACGGACAGGTATTCTGTCAGTGTGCAGATGGATGGTGATACATATGGCGTGCCATATGATGCTTCACAGAGTTTTGATGACCAGATTGCCGAAGAACTTGCTCCTTTCAACAAGGATAACATGAAGCCGTTTCAGGAGGAATATCTGGCAGGATTCTATGCGGATCGTGCGAATGTATCCGCAGAAGAATATAAAGAAGAAGCGGTGACCAAAGCTGCTGAGAACCTTTTGGACAGAGTAGATGCGACTTTGGAAAAAGGCATGGAAACCAACCGTGAATCGATGAAAACCGTCATCAGACAGATCGGTGCAACCATTGAAAGCTTTGATTCCGTATTATTCCCGGTTTGGTTTCTGACATGGAGGAATAAGAACAGGGTCGCTTATGCGATCATGAACGGACAGACGGGAAAAGTTGCATTTACCATGCCTGTGGATCTGAAAAAGATGTTTGCCGGCATAGCTGTTGTTTCCGTCGGTGTCTTCTTCCTGCTGAATTCCTTCCTTGCGGTAACTGCACGGGTTGCCCTCGGACTGATCAGCTGTATCAGTGCATTTGTGGCAATTCTGATCAATATGGAAGCAGGAAATATCTATAAAAGAGAATTCCATCTGGAAGATAAAGGATATGGAAATAAGATAAAAGGAAAGAAGATTGATACCGATAAATCCCTGGATTTTTCCGGTGTAGCTCTGATTGTCATCGCTATTTTCTGGGAATGGCTGACCGATTGGGAAACGTTACTGTGGGTAGGTATCGGTGCAACGATCTTCTGCATCATTGCATTTTTGTTTATTAAGGAATTTGCAGATGCGATCAAAGACAAATCCCTTCCTGCAAGTGCAATCCTATTAATCGCAGTAAATATTCTGGTTGTGCTCATGTTCCTTTTTAATCCTGTCAGTGATATTTATTATTACGGAGCAGCAATTGCGGTTCTTGTGGCAGTTCTGATTGCCTGCTTTGTTCTTGTACAACATTACAATATGATCGCAACAAGACCGATCCCGACATTTACAGACAGGAAAGGCGGTGATAACAGTGCTAAAGATTATTAAGAGATTGCTTCTTTGTACATTCTTCTTTGTACTCCTGATACAGAATATTTATGCAGACAGTGCTGTTTACACCAATCCGGAAACAGGTTATGAAGTATACATCAATGATGAAGCTGATTTACTGACGGATACGGAAGAACAGCAGTTACTGGAAAAGATGAAGCCGATTACCGAATACGGAGGAGTTGCATTTGTCTCCAATGACGAGTATACATCTTCGAGCAGCGATCTGGCTGAATCCATGTTCCGCCAGTATTTCGGCAGACACAGCGGCAGTGTTTTTCTGATTGATATGTATAAGAGAAATCTCTACATCTTCAGTGATGGAGAGATCTATCGGACAATCACAAAATCCTATGCCAATACCATCACGGATAATGTCTATACGCATGCTTCTTATAAAGACTACTATACTTGTGCTGCTAAAGCCTTTGAACAGATGAATGTACTTCTGGAAGGTGGTAAGATCGCCAGACCGATGAAGGTCATTACCAATATTCTTCTTGCGATCATCATCAGCATTCTTCTGAATTATGCACTGGTCATCTTCACACGCAGAAGAAGAGTGGATGCATCAGATGTTGCGGTTGCGGCAATTACAACCTTTGCGGCAGCAAGCGTAGGTGATGCGGTATTCAAGAGCCAGGAAAGAAAACGTATTGAAAGCAGCTCCGGTGGCGGCGGAGGCGGC
>JAFYCG010000244.1 GCA_017539825.1 Solobacterium sp.
AGAAGGGTCCTGAACAGACTGATCCTTCCGCCTGTGATCCGTGAAGTCATTACCGCTGTGAAAGCGATCCCCTTTATTCTTACGGGTGTGAAAACCTTATTGAAAGGCAAAATGGAAGTTTCTGTCCTTGATGCGGTGACAATCTCTGTTTCTATGGCAACACGTGATTTCTCAACTGCTTCAAGCGTGATTTTCCTGCTTGGATTATCTGAAATTCTTGAGGAATGGACACATCGGAAAACTGTTGATGATCTGGCTAAATCCATGTCATTGAACATCGATAAAGTGTGGATGCGCTATGCGGATGGGGAAGAAATTCTTGTCGATATACAGGATGTATGTCAGGAAGATGAAATCATTGTACATACCGGTAATACCATACCTCTTGACGGGGTGGTAAAAGAAGGGGATATCAACGTGAATCAGTCTTCCATGACGGGAGAATCTGTTGCCGTGCATAAGAAAGCAGGAGATTATGTATATGCAGGTACGGTAGTAGAAGAAGGAAACTGCAGTATTATTGTTAAAGCTTCCAACGGCAAGGGACGTTATGACAGGATTGTCAGGATGATCGAAGAATCCGAAAAGATGAAATCCAATGTTGAAAGCAGGGCAATTCATCTTGCAGACAGTCTTGTTCCGTATAGTTTTTTAGGAACCGTAGCGGTGTATCTGCTGACACGGAACTTAAATAAAGCGATGTCTGTTCTGATGGTGGACTATTCATGTGCATTAAAACTGTCTATGCCGATTTCGGTTTTATCCGCTATGAGAGAATGTGCCCAATACAGGCTTTCCGTAAAAGGCGGAAAGTTTCTCGAAATGATTCATGAAGCGGATACGGTTGTATTTGACAAAACAGGTACATTGACCTATTCGAGTCCGCACGTACATTCCATAGAGGTATTTGGAGATCATGATCCGGATGAAATGCTCAGACTTGCAGCATGCCTGGAGGAACATTTTCCGCATTCCATTGCCAATGCAGTTGTAAAGGAAGCAGAAGCAAGGCATCTGATCCATGAAGAAAAACACTCCAAAGTTGAATATGTTGTGGCGCATGGAATAGCTTCTTCAATAGACGGTGAAAAGGTAGTCATCGGATCGTATCATTTTATTTTTGAGGATGAAAAGTGCATTATACCCGCCGGAGAGGAAGAAAAGTTCCGTAATCTGCCGGATGAATACAGCCATCTGCATCTGGCTATCGGCGGAAAACTGGCAGCAGTTATATTGATTGAAGATGAAATACGTCTCGAATCAGGTTATGTGATTGAAAACTTACGAAATCTGGGAATTCAGAATGTTGTTTTATTAACAGGTGATTCTTATCGTACGGCGGAATCCGTTGCAAAAACAGTCGGAATCAAAGAATTCTATGCCGAAGTACTCCCGGAAGAAAAAGCAGAGTTCATCAAGAAGGAGCATGCGGAAGGACGCAAAGTGATCATGTTAGGGGATGGCATCAATGATTCTGTCGCATTAGCAGAAGCGGATTGCGGCATTGCGGTAAGCGACGGTGCGGCAATAGCAAGGGAAATTGCAGATGTGACAATCGGCAATGATAATCTCTATGATCTGTTGAAACTGAAGGAAATATCCGATGCAGCCATGAATCGTATCGGTAATAATTATCGTTTCATCATGTCATTTAATACCGCTTTGATCCTTGCGGGTGCATTTGGTGTCATTACACCGGCTTTGGCAGCATATCTTCATAATTCTTCAACGTTAGCTATCAGTATGTATTCGATGACAAATCTTCTTCATCATGAGATATAGAGTTGTTTTATGAGATAAAAAGACAGAAAAGATTACTTTAGGCATCATGAGAAATGAATACCTGATCCGGGCAGTATGCTTGCAGGATAGAAATGAGAAAGATACAATAAAAAAAAGAGGTGTTGCAATGAAAGTAATTAAGGAAAGAAGATCCTGCCGTTCGTTTACGGATGAACCTGTCGCAATGGAATTGATTGAAAAAGTGGCAGAAGCAGGAAAGTATGCTCCATCGGGAATGGGAAAACAGTCTCCGATCATTCTGGCTGTATCAAACAAAGAACTCAGAGACAAGATGTCTTTATGGAATGCCCGTGCCATGGGGAAAGAGGATATTGATCCTTTCTATGGTGCACCTGTTGTTCTGACTGTACTTGCGGATAAATCTGTTCCGACGTATGTCTATGATGGTTCCGTGGCAATAGAAAACATGCTCCTTGAGGCACAGGATCTTGGTCTTGGCGCATGCTGGATACACAGGGCAAAACAGATGTTTGAAAGCGAGGAAGGCAGACAGCTTCTTGCTGAACTGGGCATCAAAGGAGAATTAGAGGGTATCGGCAATGTCATACTCGGACATCCAAAATCCGCACCTGCTCCGGCAAAGGAAAAGAAACCGGATTATATTTATTACGTTGAATAAGCAGTGACAGGAAAATCCTGAACAAGATGATCAAACGAAAAGCAGAGAAAGAGCACATATCACAGATTCTCTCTGCTTTTATTTTGTTGTCAAAACCTTAGGATGTACCTGAAACAATGATAAACCGTTCAAATTGTCAGAATGATTTTTTCATTTTCAATGCAACAGATCTTACAGATTTTCTTTTTTCAAATTTATGGATTGACATATGTGCTTTTCTTCACTTACCATAATTAAAACATCAGTTAAGAAGTACAAAAGGAGAATACAATGAGAAAAGGATTAAAGATTCTGATGACATTTTTTATGACTGTCACACTTGCTGCATGCAGCGGACAGACAACCGGAGGTACATCTCAGTCAGCAGCTGCAGAATGGACAAGGGAAGGTTTCTTCCAGGATGAAAATGAGAACTGGATATCTGTCACCTATATGGATGATGTTGATGAACCGGGCTGGTATGTAGGCTGTACGCTGGGAGAAGATCTGATGGAAGATTCCTGGGGTGGAATGTTAGCACAGGAAGGCAAGGACCTGAAAGGAAAACTTCCTTCCAACGGAAGCAAGGAAGATATTGCCGTTACTGTTTCTGAAGAAGGGGAAGACGGTGTGATGCTTGTTGTTGAGGGAGGAGAAACCTATCATTTCACAAAGATGGATATGCCTGAAGCAACAATCTCTGTATCCGTTAATACAGAAGGTTTAGGCAACATTGATTATGCAGAAGGTGAAACTGCACCGGAAATTGATACAGAATATCCTTACCAGTCAGCTGTAATCAATCTTGAGGAACCTGCAGTATACACATTGACTGCCTGGACAGACGAAGGATGGCACTTTGTGAAATGGACAAAAGACGGAGAAGATTATTCAAAAGATGCCACAATCACCTTGGAACTGGATGAAAGTGCGGAATATATCGCAGTTTTTGCGACAGGCATTGATTATCTTGCACTGGTCAATAAACTGAATCCGTTACCGGAAGGATGGGAAGATGCTCTGGAAACAGTAACCATTACCAATTCCCTGGGAGATGAAGTGGAAGTTGAAAAGAAAGCATATGATGCATACCTTCTTTTGAA
>JAFYCG010000245.1 GCA_017539825.1 Solobacterium sp.
AGCATTTCCGTACCGCCCATCTTTTTCATGACCGTCCAGCAGATACCCACCGGAATACCGACATGGAAAACGGCTTCACCCAGGAGCCAGAGGAAATGGTCCACGCCTGCCCAGAACTGGCTCTGGCTTACCAGTGTGGCGCCGTTGAAGATCTCCAGACTGTCAATTACATTCCGGAAGCCGAGGATCAGACCGCCGACTACGATAGCAGGGATCAGGGGGGCAAATATCTCGGCAATGGAAGTCATCAGTCTCTGAATAGGATTTTGATTTTGCTTGGACATGCTCTTTACTTCCGATTTGGACACACCGGAAACGCCGGAGACGGCGGTAAAGTCGTGGTAAAAATCCGCGACTTCGTTACCGATGATGACCTGGAACTGTCCGGCCTGTGTAAATGTTCCTTTTACGGAAGAAAGTTGTTCGATCTTTTTGATGTTCGCTTTTTTAGGATCTGCCAATACAAATCTCATTCTTGTGACACAGTGTGTAATGGCGTTGATGTTTTCTTTGCCCCCTACGAATTCTAGCAATTTGGAAGCATCCTCTGTAAACTTGCCCATCATAAATCCTTTCCACTTGTTTATACAAGTTCTGTTTACACAAATACTATAGCTCACTTGTTTAAACATGTCAACAGGAAGATGCAAATTTGTTTAAACAAATTAAAACCAAAAAAACACTTTAATCGAATTGCATTCATCACTTGTTTAAACAACAATCTTCCGCTATAATAAATGAAAGGAGAACTATAATGCCACAACAAAAGTACGAGCCGATTTATCAGGAGATCAAGCGAGAGATCGAAACCGGTGTATACAAAGCCGGTGACTTTCTTCCGTCTGAAAATGCGTACACGGAAAAGTATAATTGTACTCGTAACACAATCCGCAGAGCTTTATCCATGCTGACATCAGATGGTTATCTGCTTCCCCAGCACGGCCGGGGCGTTCAGGTGATCTACAGTCCGAAAGATCTTCGTTCCCTGTTTTCGATCGGAGGAATTGAGAGTCTTGGAGAAGCTGCAAAAAGAAATCAAATTGTGATTACTACCAAAGTGATCACATTTAAGGAGATGGTTGCTGACGAATCCATCAGCATGATGGCCGGATTTGATATCGGGGAAGAAGTATACTTCATTGAGCGTGTACGCAAAACCGGGAAAAAAGCGATTATTTTTGACACAAACGTATTTCTGAAATCCGAAACGAACGGCCTCACAAAGGAAATCGCAGAAAAATCCGTTTATGAATATCTTGAGCATGATCTCGGCATGACCATCACAACAAGCCGCAGACGGATTACAGCACAAAAGGCTACGAAAAAAGATATGAAGTATCTGAGTTTAGGATCCTTTGATTTTGTCCTGACCGTTGAGGGACAGGTATTCAATTCAAGAGGTGTCATGTTTGAATACACACAATCCCGACACGTGCCTGATCAGGTATGCTTCATCGAATCTGCCGTAAGACAAAGAAGCAAATAAATCAACTTAGCATCACCAAATACAAAAAGGGTTTTGATAACCCTTTTTTTATCGCAATAGATTTTCCAATGTTTCCATCATCTTCGGAATATCATACGGTTTGGCAAGATGGCCGTTCATGCCTGCTTCCTCTGCAATTTTACGGTCTTCTTCAAAGGCATTGGCTGTCACTGCTACAATCGGAACAGCAGCTTTCTTCCTGTCTTCCAGATTTCTGATCCGCTTTGCAGCTTCATAACCATCCATAACAGGCATCTGGATATCCATTAACACAACATCATAATATCCGGCATCTGCCTCTTCCATCTTTGTTACCGCAATCAGTCCGTTCTCCGCAATATCCACCTGAAGTCCTACTTCTGTCAGAATTGCCTGTGCAATCATCCGATTCAGTTCATTGTCCTCAACCAGAAGCACGCGCTTGCCATGGAAATCTATCTGTTCTTTCTCTTCCTTTTCTTCGGTTTCATTGCGGAATGCTTTGGACATGACATCGCTTAATTCCGACATGAACAGCGGTTTGGCACAGAATGCGGTAACACCTGCTTCTCTTGCTTCTTGTTCTATATCTGCCCAGTCATATGCGGTAAGAATGATAATCGGTTCATCATCTCCGATGACCTTGCGAATTCTTCGCACTGTCTCAATACCATTCAGATCCGGCATCTGCCAGTCGATGATATAGGCTTTGAATGCATCCGCATGACCCAGCGCCTCCTTTGCCCTGACAACAGCTTCCTTTCCGTAATTCGTCCAGTCAGGACGCATGCCGATCTGACGAAGCATTGCACAGACGGAAAGACATGTATCCGTATCATCATCAGCCACAAGTGCACGAAGACCGTTTAATTCGGGAATTGGTTCCGCCTTTACAGATGTGCTGCTGATGCGGCATGGAATCCTGACAATAAATTCGCTGCCTTTTCCCTCTTCAGAGTAGACATGGATTGTGCCGCCCATCATATCAACAATATTTTTGGTGATTGCCATACCAAGGCCTGTTCCCTGCATGCCGCTGACAGTACTGGTTTTTTCACGTGTAAAGGCTTCAAAAATCGTTTTCTGAAATTCCTTGCTCATGCCGATGCCGGTATCTTTGATACGGAATTCAAAATCCGTCATGTCAGTGGAGGGTGTTTCTTTTTCGGTTACACGGAAACTGATCGTTCCGCCGTTTGGTGTAAACTTGATCGCATTGGAAATAATGTTGAGAAGCACCTGGTTCAGGCGCAGCTTGTCTGTCACAACATCTTCATGCACAACATCCTGTGTATCGATAAACAAATCCAGCTGTTTAGCAGTCACATTTGCCTGAATGATCGTACGCAGATCATGAATCAGATCAGGCAGATGAACATCTGTTTCTTCCAATGTAATTTTTCCGCTTTCAATTCTGCTCATATCCAGGACATCATTGATCAAAGAAAGAAGATGCTGTCCCGAAACGGAAATCTTGCTTAAATAGTCCTGTACCTGTTCTTTATTGTCTATGTGAGAAGCTGCAAGGGCAGTGAAGCCGACAATGGCATTCATCGGTGTACGGATATCGTGGGACATGTTATTGAGGAATACCGTCTTTGCACGATTGGCGTGTTCTGCCGCAACCAATGCATTTTTCAAAGCTTCCTTCTGAGCCTCATCTTCTTTAACAATATCGGTAACTTCACTATAGTATCCCTGCAACAGCTGGCGTTCAGAAGCTTTCACCTTTGCTACACCGCCGCAACGCACATACAATACTCCCTTTTGAGGATGTACCCAGCGATATGTGGTTTCAGATAGTTTTCCTTCCAGCATCTCCCCGACACTCTTCTCTACAGAAGGAACATCCTCCTGTACAATGCCGGAATACCATGTATCATAGATTTCTTCCTGTGAAAGAGACTGGCCTGCTATCCCAAGCAGTTCCATCATCTTTTCATTGCCGCGCATCTTTGGCTTCTTTCCTTCTTCAAGAATAATATGCCATGTTCCGTACCCGGCATCGGAGATAATTTCATCTGTCTCAGCAAGCTGTTTCCGGCTGGCCTCCAGTTCGGCATTTTTTTCTTCCAGATTTACACGTGCTTCTTCCTTTTCTATCACCTGTTTCTTCGTCCGTCTTCTGTCACGGACAAGAAGGGAAATAATGATTGATACAATACCCAGAATGAATGAACCGAATAAAACAAAATGATCCATAATGACATCCATCAGACTGTAGGAATACAATTCATTTGTATATCGATACGAAATATTCTGTGCATAATCATTACCAACGACATTGATACCGCGATTCAGAAGCTTCAATAATCCTTCATTACCGATTTCAACACCGAAACACCGGTCATCATTACGTGCCAGCTGATGCAACAAAAGATCTTTATATTTGGAGTTTTTCAGAATATCATTTGCACGGAGTCCGTTTAACGTCGAACATGTCACTTCTCCGGAAACAACTGCTTCCAGACATGCATCAATCGATGGATACAACGTAATCTGTGCATCCGGAAAGTTTGTCTTGACAAAATAATATTGCATGCGGTTATTCTCATTTACCGCAAAATGTGTCGTTGTGGATTCACTGAATATGCCTTTGTGTACAAGCTCTGTTGATGCAGAAGCTACAGGAATAGACTGGTAAATACCGCTTTCCTCCGAGAAGTACAATCCTCCCCCTACCGGAAATGCCACATCAATAGCTGCATTCGTCACATCATGAATCATGTCATCATAGCTTTCATATCCCTTATAGGAAATGGAAAGATTGCTTAATCCAAGTCCCTTAAGAATTTCAGGAACAATGTCTTTGATGATGCCGGTTGTATTTCCTTCCTGATTCGTACCGCTGTAAGGCAGATAGTTTTCCAGATAACCGATTCGCAGTTCCTGATGGGAATTCAACCATTCATTTTCAGCTGCCGAAAAAGCACGTGCAGAAATACTGACTGGATAATACTTTGAGCGCAGGGAATAAAGCCAGTTGGGTTCTTCCGCTGCAAGTGTTGCCTGTGCTTCATCCAGTTTGGATAAAAGATCAGGACGTTTTATATTTACACAAAGATAATAATCAGATGCGCCGAAAGGAACAAGCACATCCACATTATCCCTTCCATAGGTCCCGTCACCTTCTGCAGCAAGAAGATCCAGTTCTCCTGCATCGAAATCGGCATACAGAGCTGAGTAATCCATATATGTTTTTACATCTGCAATGACATTATTATTTTCCAGATATTGACGAAGCGTATCAGCCATGGCACTTTCCAAAACACCGATCGCTTTGCCGTTAAAAGATGCAGGATTGGCAGTGATGTCATCCGCCTCGGAATGCTTTAAAAGATTATAGGTTTCATTTCCCATAGGCAATGCAGGATATCCTATGAGGCCTTCACGCTCTTCCTTCCAGGCAAGTCCTGCCAGAAGATCAATTTCGCCATCCAGAAGCTTTTGATAAAGATCACCGTATTCTCCGTAAACATATTCGTATTTCCATCCGGTATATTCCGAAATCTTACGGTAGTATTCATAGGCATATCCGGTTTTTATTGCACCATCTTCAGCCCCTTCCTGAAAGACTTCATTTTCATAATATCCGACTTTCACGACCACAACAGTATGTTCTTCCGCATAAGTTGTCACAGGCAATGATCCTATCACGATGAATGCACACACGATCGCATAAAAAATACGTAAGACAATATTATATTTCCCATTCTTCATAAGCATAACTTCTCCTTATATGTTAATCATGCATTCATGCGATCAATACTATACGTATATTATATCTCTTAACCGGCATTTTTTCCGCATTTTGTGACTATGGCAGCGTACACTAAAACACAATCTTTTGTCAACGACGGTCTAATTGAAAAAGCCCTCAATTTGAGGCAATGGTGTCAACCCAAGAAAATGGGTTGACGCTTTTCTTTTGGGTAGGCAAATCTGAGAAAAAGAATGGTTATGGTTTGGCTTAAGCCACAATGTAGTTAAGTATATGTGCATATATTAGTTTATTATTAAAGCTAAATA
>JAFYCG010000246.1 GCA_017539825.1 Solobacterium sp.
CATCCAGCTGGAATATAACATGCGTATGTCTGTCATACGGTTCTTCCGGCTGTTGCAGATAATACTTGCCTTCCATCCGCAGATGGGAGATGAAACAAAGATCATCCATCTCAAAAATCAGATACTTGCCTCTGCGATGAAATTTGCGAAAATGCTGATGAGTCATTCTGCGTATAAAATCTTCCGGATCATTTTCGATAATCTTCGGATACAGGATTTTTACAGAGATGATTTCCCTGTTGCAGATCTGATTCTGCAAAGTCCTTAAAACCGTCTCCACTTCAGGCAGTTCCGGCATGTTTACTTTGCCTCGTACCAGTCTTTTCCAATGGCACATTCCGCAGTCAGCGGAACCTTTAGTTTCATGGCATTTGCCATTCCCTTTTCAATAATTTCCTTCATCTTTTCAATTTCATTTTCCGGAACATTAAAGATCAGTTCGTCATGAACCTGCAAAATCATTTTGCTTGATACACCTGCCTCTTTCATAACCCGATCAATATGAATCATTGCAATCTTGATCAGATCTGCTGCAGATCCCTGAATCGGTGCATTCATGGCAGCTCGTTTACCAAATTCCCTGACCATATGATTTTTATCCTTGATCTCAGGAATTTCCCTGCGGCGGTGGCAGAGTGTTTCCACATATCCTTTCTCTTTGCAGAAATCAACCAGAGACTGCATATACGTCCTGATTTTCGGATATGCCTGATAGTATGTTTCAATAAAGTCATGCGCCTCTTTGCGGGATACGCCAAGCTGTTCGGCAAGTCCGAAATCACTGATTCCGTAAACAATACCGAAATTGACGGTTTTTGCCTTTCGCCTGTCTTCAGGTGTAATTTCACTTTTTTCTTTTCCAAAGACATCCATTGCTGTTTTGGTATGAATATCTATATCGGAATTGAATGCTTCAATCAGACTGTCTTCATCCGCCATATGAGCCAGCATCCTCAATTCAATCTGATGATATTCGCTGGAGATCAGCACACATCCTTCTTCCGGTAAAAAAGCTTTTCGTATTTCCTTGCCATCTTCATCACGTACACTGATATTCTGCAAATTCGGTTCACTGCTGGACAGTCTTCCCGTTTGTGTTGCAGCCTGGTTATAGATGGTATGAATCTTGCCGTCTTTCTGGATGTATTTTTTCAATCCTTCCGCATAGGTACTGTACAGTTTCATCCACTTGCGATAAGAAAGGATGTGATCAATGATCGGATAATTGCCTTTGAGTTTTTCCAGTTTGTCGGCACTGGTGGAACGGTTCTTACCGGATGGAATGCCCATCTCATCATAAAGAACCTCACCCAGCTGTTTTGGTGAATTGATATTAAATTCCCTTCCTGCCAGTTCATAGATGACATTCTGTTCCCCCGTGATTTTTTCATAAGTGTCCTTTGCAATTTTATCCAGAACACCGATATCACAACGAATGCCCTCTTTTTCCATATCCAGAAGAATCAATGTTAAAGGCATTTCAATATTACGGTAGAGATCATCCATTCTATAGGCATGAATCTTTTCTCCTGCCAATTCCTTTAGCTTCCAGATATTCAATGCCTGCTGTCCGTTAAAAACCTTCTGTTTCTCTTCGTCAATAACCATAACCGGCTTGTTCGGCTTGCCGTATATGGATTCATATGTATCATCCGTAGTCAGATCAAAACGTTCCATGATTTTATCATTGGAAGTTAATGTGGAATCTGCAAGAGAAGCCATGATCATTGCATCATCATGGAAAACAACATTTATTCCCTCTCTTTGCAGGATATGCAGATTTCTTTTGACATCAAAGCCTGTCTTATATGGCTTTTCTGCAGCAAGGTATGCCAGAAAGTCCTGATCTTTCCTGGCATTTTCAATAGAAATATAATAACTTGAAGTTCCGTCACATAATCCGAACCCTCTGGCTGAAGCAATCAGGAAAGAATCCCTTGTTTCATCCAGATAGATTGCCGTTTCTTTCTGTAAGAGTTCTTTGGGAATTTCTTCACAGGTATAATATGTAAAAACTTCTGCAGGTTTTTCCGTGATTTCTCTTTCCGGAATTCTTTCCGCAAAGCGCTTTGACAAAGCCCTCATTTCGAGTGTTTCAAGAAATTTTACACAGGAAGCATAATCCGGTGTAAACTGACAGTCTTCAGCATGCAGATTGAGATCGACATCTCTCTGTATTGTGGCCAGTGTTTTGCTTAAAACAGCTGATTCTTTGCCGGCACTGACCTTTTTCTGTAAAGCACCCTTCAGATCGGCCTCATGTGCAAGAACGTTTTCCACTGTCCCGTATTCCTGCAACAGCTTTACTGCGGTTTTTTCTCCGATTCCGGGAATACCGGGAATATTATCAGACTTATCGCCCATCAGACCTTTCATGTCAATCACCTGAAGAGGCTCAATACCCATCTGTTCAACGATAGCATCATGATCCATTACATCGAGATCCGTTAATCCTTTTTTCATCAGAAGGACATTTGTCTCATCATCTACCAGCTGCAGCATATCATGATCACTGGTCAGAATATAGGTCATATACCCTTCCGAATGTTTTGACATGGTTCCTATAAGATCATCCGCTTCAATATCCGGCATTTCCACCCATTTGATATGGAAAGAATCCAGAAAATCCCTGGCTAATCCGAACTGTGGAACCAGATCATCCGGTGCAGGTTTTCTGCCACCTTTGTAATCTGCATACAGGTCATGGCGGAAAGTATGTTTGCCGGCATCAAAAGCCACCAGCATTGCATCAGGCTGAACTGTATCAATTGCCTTTAAAATCATATTGGCAAATCCAAAAACCGCATTTGTGGGTATTCCGGAAGAAGTCGACATGCGCATTCCGTAAGCTGTCGCATAATATGCGCGAAACAGCATGGAATTGCCGTCAATCAGCATCAGCTTTTTTTCTTCACTCATTGTCTTTTTCCTCCTGTTGTTCTTCATCCTGTTGCTCTTCATCCTGTTCCTGGTTTTCTTCCTGTGTCTCTTCTGTGCTCTGCGCAGTAACACGGTCTGTCTTCATTGTGTCAAGGACACTGAGATTTTCATACATTAAGGAAAGGTAATCTTTCCCTTCAGAGATTTCCAGGTCGGTCAAACTGCTCAGATTGGATAATTCCACACGGGTCAGGCTCAGCTCTTCTTCAAGCTCGTTGAACAATTCCACCATATCCTCAGGCATATTCGGTTCATATACGATATATTTCACCCCGTCAGCCAGAATACGTGATTTGATCAGGTCCAGCTGTTTTTTATTCGGCAAGACACCGTATTTGGATATGACAACCGGATAAACCTGGAATCCGTATGTCTTCTGCCAGTTTCCGAAACTGGCTGTCATCGATACAAAACGGATTTCCTGATTGTTGTTAATGAGACTCGTCGCCAGCGCCTGATACTGTGCATCCAGGTTGATCAGATCGGTTTCAAGCCTTTCCAGATTGTCATCAAAGTAAGCCTGTTGTTCCGGATATGTTTTCACAAGCCATGCATGAACATCCTTAGCCATGGAAAACATCGTAATCGGATCATTCCACAAATACAGATCCAGTCTGTCTTTATCAACCAGATTAAAAGCTTCATCACGATAATACGGTGTTTCAATATAGGTGACTTCCCCATCGGTGATTACCTGGGTATATCTTGCAAAATTATAAACGGCATTCAATGTAGACAAATCAATGTCGGTTGCCCCTTGGGCACTAATATCAGACCGGTAAACGGTGAGATACGGTTCCAGATCTCCGATGTGAAAGAATACCAGACTGTTGGATAATACTTCTTCATAGTCAGAACGGATCGAAGCTCTCTGTACGATCGAATTTCCATCCTGCAGGGATAACATCGGCAAATCCGTACCGCCAAGCCTCTGTAAAAGATATCCGATCGGATATACCGTATATGCAATTCTGGATCTTGTTGTTGTACAACCTGTCAGCACGGTAATACTCAATATACATGTTAAAACTATCTTCAATATTTTTTTCATCTGCCCCTCCCGATATGATGGATTTTCCATATTCATACTGATACCGTCTTGTAACAAGCATACATCCTGTCAGCCGGCTAAATCAATGAACTGACAGTTTCATCTGAAACGGTAATCATATTTGGTATTTTGAATACTATGCAGGAAGAATGCTGAAATCCGCCGGGCTGCATTTCCCGCATCTTGTTTTATAGCTTGTCTTTCATCATCTTCCGCCTAATAGTTTACCATATCTTAGAGAAAGTTATCTATATTCTGTGTTGCCAAAGTCACATACTGTATGCATTCGTCAAACAGAGCCTCATTATAAAAACTCAGGTAATCATTCTGGGTGACGATAATATGATCCAGTATTCTCATTTTCATCATCTGTGCTAATACCAGCAATTGTCCGGTAATGCTTAGATCTGCCCTGCTTGGAGCAACATCGCCGCTGGGATGATTGTGTGCCAGAATCATTCCCGAACAGTTCTGCAGGATTGCTTCCCGGAAAACATCCCTAGGATATACCTGTGCCGTATCAAGCGTTCCCGTAAACAGAATCTGATGTGCCTTAATACGGTTGAAATGATCTAAAAAAATAACCATAAACTGTTCCTGAAGACTGCTGCCTATTTCATTCTGTATCCATCGGACAAGTTCCTCCTGATGTTTCATCACATTTTCATCCATGACCGTTTCAAAGGAGATGCGCCTTCCCAACTCAAAACAAGCTTTCAATTCCAATGCTTTGGCTGTATGTATTCCTTTGACGGAACATAACTCCTGAATGGATAATTTCGGTATTCCCTGAATGCCTCCGGCTTTATGCAGAAGCTCTTCCGCCACTTCCAGAACAGACTTGCCTTTATACCCGTTTCTTAACAATACAGCAAGCAGCTCTTTTGCGGAAAGCACATTCATTCCGTAACGTAATGCTTTTTCCCTTGGTTTGTCTTTTTCAGGTATATCATTGATCATTTTATTTACCAGCCTTTCCAAATAAAAAAGGCCGGAATTCATAACTCCAACCTTTATATAATCTTAACCCAGAAACGGTGAACCGCCGAATACCCCGATCACACCCAGGATGACAGACAATACCATAAACAGCAATACACATTGCATGATAGACCAGTTCTTTTTCGCAAGCAGATGATATGCCAACCATGTGCATAAAAGACCGCATGCTCCGCTGAAGAAAGTAACCGGTGTCAGAACAACATCCTGTACCTGTAATACAGGAGCAACTGTGCTTGTCAGATATGCCGCAAGCGTTCCGAGCATGAACAGTCCGCCGATCCGTGAACCATGTGTCAAAGCTTCCTTGTTTCTTGTCAGTGATTCAACTGCCCTTGTACCTTTTGCATAACCGTAATTCATCAATGCAAAACGAAGAAGGAATACAGCTGCCAACATTACACATGCATAAATCGCAATACCGGCAACATTTCCGCTTTGTGCCATCAGGAGCACCCACATCAGTGTTAATGGCATAAGTATGTACTTGAATAACAGGCTTCCGCATCCATCAGCTGCTGCACATGCAGCTGTACGAACGGAACGGATCGTCTCAAGGTCTGCCTTCTGCTGTTCCAGTGCCAGTGTGACTCCCATCGCAAAAGTACTGAAGAACCCGCCTGTATGTACATATTCAAGGTGATGTCCCATGGCTAGAGCAAGATCCTTTTCATCTTCATGGATCTTTTTCAAACCCGGAAGTATCGCATAGAGCCATCCGACAGACTCGCCTGTCTCGCTGTTCAAAGAAGCATCAACCAGGAATGATCTCCAGACTATTTTTCCAAGTGTCTTTTTATCAAGAGGATATGCTTCATTCTTCTGTACATAAGCACCTGTTCCTACCACCATTTTGCAGCACCTCCTTTTACTGATTTATCCTGTTTCTTGTTGTCTGATTGCGTATGATAATCATATGCGCCAAGGGCAAATGCAATCATAACTCCTGCAAGAAGCACAATCGGTGATTTCCATACTGCAGAAGCAACAGCACCAAAAGCTGCTCCGGCAAGGAAAGCACCAGGCATGTTTTTCACAGAGAGATTTCTTGCCAATACAGCGATCCCGATACAAGGCATCAGCATGGCAAAGACATTCACTGTCTGCATCATCCATGCAGATTTTTCGAGGCCTGATAACAGATTCTCCAGTCCGGTCAGCTGATTCATCAACAAAACCGCAACAACTGTATAAATCAATCCGCGAAGCAGTAAAGCCAGAAGATTAAACAATCCGATCTTCTTTTCATCCGCTTTTTCCGCTGCATTTCTCGCTAACGGAAGAAATACCATGTTCAATGCCTGTACCGCATGGGATAAAGCTATGCCGGCAATTCCGGCAATCATGCCTGAAGCAATTGCGGTTTCTGCACTCATCTTAAGACTGACGGAAAGAATCACGCCGATTATACTGTACAGCAGAAAATGCAGATGCTTTGTCATAAGAGGATTAGTCTGTTCATATCCCAACAAAGCAATTTCCAATCCTGCCCCGACTGACATGCCTGCCTGCATATTACCTAAGGCACCGCCAAGTAAAGTACAGGCAATCAGCGGCCTCGAAATAATATGTGTCAGAGCCACTTCATCCAAAGCCAGAAAAAATATCAACGCATAAATCATTTATCTGTCCTCCTGTGAATCCTTTTCCGGCAGATCACCGTAAACATATTTCAAGACATGCTTCCTGCCCTCTTCAACCGCAAGATCAGCAAGATCATTCACATCATTCACATAGCCTCTCGCCATATTAATCTGAACAAGCATTCCCATATTTGTTCCGCATACTACACGAATATCATGTGTTGCATGCATCTTTTCAGATAATTCCGAAGAAATCTTGTACGGGGATGCATTAACAAGATCTGCAAGAATCAGGATTCCATGACAATCATCAAGAGATTTAATGGCCTTCTTCAATGAAATCTCAAGATCATCTGTTGAATCTTCCTGCTGAAAGTCCACACAGGCAAATTTTTCGGGTTTTCCTGCCAAAATATCCAGAGCACTTGCAAGGCCTGTGGCGAAACCTCCGTGCCCGGTTACAATCAATCCGATCATAAACTACCTCCGATGTCTATTATTATACCAATCTTATTGATTAAAAACAAAAAATAGAAATATAATATTGAAGAAAAGTATCAGGAGGCTTTTATGTTCATACAATGCAATAAAATCTATGTCAACGGTATTTTCCTTCCTGCAGTTTTATCTTTGGAAAACGGTATAATTAAGGATATTCTCCCCATAGGAAAACAAAAAGCGGATATCGACTATGGGGATAAGAGAATTGTTCCCGGTTTCATTGATATTCATTGTCACGGTGCTTATGGTTTTGACACCAATTATGCCGATCCTGACGGATTGAGAAATTGGACTAAAAATATCGTAAAGGAAGGTGTTACAGGTTTTCTTGCCACCACAATTACCGAGAAAAAAGAAGTGCTGCTGAAAGCAGTCAAAAATGTTGCTGAAGTATCTGCACAAGGTTATGAAGGTGCAAGAATACTGGGCATTCATTTCGAAGGTCCCTATCTGGACATGAAATATAAAGGTGCTCAGCCGCCTGAAGCGATTGTTGTGCCGGATATTCAGGAATTCAAGGAATATCAGGAAGCTGCTGCAGGACTGATCAAAGTCATAACCCTTGCTCCGGAACACGATCCTGATTTTGCCTTGACAAAATACTGTTCGGCAAATAATGTTGTGGTCTCTATGGGTCATTCGGCAATCACATTTAATGAAGCTCTTATGGCAATTGCCAACGGTGCCAATTCCATCACACATACATACAATGCCATGAGTCCTTTTACACATCGTGAAAACGGACTTGCAGGAATCGCCTTGCGCATGCATGATGTATACAGTGAAATCATCTGTGACGGAAATCACTCCACCTTTGATGCAATGCACATTTTCTACCATTCCAAAAACAGCGGCAAAGCCATCATGATCAGTGATTCTCTGATGTGCAAGGGATTTGAAACAGGAACGAAGTTTCTCTTCGGCGGTCATGAGATTGAAATCTATCCGGATGGTTCTGCCCATCTTGTCAAAGAAGGAAATCTTGCAGGTTCTACCATGAAGATCAACGAAGGATTGCGAAACGTCGTTGAAAAAGCAATGGTACCTTTCGACAAGGCAATTGATTCCTGCACAATCAACCCTGCTTCCTTGTTGAAAATGGATCATCAGATCGGCAGAATCGTCACAGGTTATGATGCAGATCTGGTTGTTCTCGATGATGACTATTCTGTTTTACAGACTTATTGCAAGGGCATACCGCAACTATAAAAATCCATATGAAGATAATAAAAAGCAGCAGATAAGTTCTGCTGCCTTTTTCATGTCATGAACAGCTTTTATTTGATTCCATCCGGATTCTTAACGGTGAAATTCCAGGAATCCTCACACATCTGCTGAATATCATACTTTGCCTTCCAGCCAAGCATCTCTTCCGCTTTCTTTGTGTCAGCATAACATTCTGCAATATCCCCGGGTCTTCTTTCCATAATCTTGTAAGGCAGTTCTTTACCGCATGCCTTTTCATATGCATGAAGAACTTCCAGGACACTGTATCCGTTACCTGTACCGAGATTTACCTTTTCCGTGCCTTTGTGATTCAGTGCATAATCAAGAGCACAAATATGCCCGTCTGCCAGATCACAAACATGAATATAATCTCTTACACCTGTTCCGTCCGGTGTCGGATAATCATTACCGAATACCCTCAGGAATTCCAGAGTACCGTTGGCAACTCTTGCAATATAAGGAACCAGGTTGTTCGGGATTCCGTTTGGCACTTCGCCAAGAAGTCCGCTCGGATGTGCACCGATCGGATTGAAATATCTCAGCAGCATGACGCTCCAGTCCGGATCAGCAACACAAAGATCTTCAAGGATCATTTCATTCATCAGTTTTGTGGAGCCGTATGGATTTGTGGTATGCACATCAAAATCCTCACGGATCGGGACACTCTTTGGTGAGCCGTAAACAGTAGCACTGGAAGAGAAGACAATTGTTTTCACCCCTGCTTCCTGCATAGCTTTATAGAGGTTTACAGATCCGCTGATATTATTTTCATAATACAGCAACGGCTTGGCAACAGACTCTCCGACAGCCTTGTATCCGGCAAAATGAATAACTGCATCAATTTCATTTTCCCTGAAGATTGTACGCATGCCCTCGATATCCAGAAGGTCTGTCTCATAAAACTTCGGCAATACGCCGGTGATTTCTTCAATTCTCTTCAGGACAGCCTTGTTGGAATTATAAAGGTTATCCATGATGACGACTTCATAGCCTGCCTTGATCAAAGAAACGCATGTGTGGGAACCGATGTATCCCGTTCCTCCGGTAACTAAAATTTTCTTCATATTTCCTCCCTATTTCAGTATCAGCTTTGTGATATCATTCCAAGTTACAAACAACATTAATCCGATCAGCAATACCCAGCAGGCAATCATGATATAGTATTTCACCTTTTCATTTAATGCTTTGCCGGTAATTCCTTCCGCTAATGCAAACACAATCTGTCCCCCATCCAGTACAGGCAAAGGAAGAAGATTGAAAATACCTATGTTCAGACTGATTTGAGCCATCAGGAACAGGAAACTTTTCAAACCCAATGCCGCATAGGTTTCTGTTGCCTGATAGATGCCTACCGGACCGCTCATATTCTGCAGTCCGCTGCCATGGAAGATCAAACCCCGAATCGTGGTAAGCATCAGTTTTGTGATTTCCTTCATCTCCACTCCGCCGTAATACCAGCAGTTCAGAATATTCACTTCCGTATAAGTGGATTCATTTCCGACAATGCCGATCAGATAGGAATCAGACTCTTCATCATACTCCGGCTGAACGGATATCTCATATCTGGTGCCGTCTCTTTCAACTTCATAGATCTCTACACCATCATATCCGGAACTGAATACCTGCATATCCAGAAATGTATCCGGCTTGACACTGGAACCGTCTTCTTTTGTCACCTTTTTGATCACGTCGCCTACCGCAAATCCGGCTTTTTCAGCAGGAGAACCGGCAACAATTTCCGATACAATCGCTTTAGGCGATGAAGCAAAAGCTCCGTTAGAAAGAATAATCATGGAAAACAGCACCCATGCAAGCAGGAAATTCATACAGACTCCTGCAATCATGATAATAATCTTTTTCCATGTTGCTACATCCGTAATTCTTCTTCCTTCAGGCACCTGTACATCCGGATAAGCTTCATCTCCATCCTGTTCACCTGCCATGGCAACATATCCGCCAATGGGAATTGCACGAACAGAGTATTGTGTTTCATCTGTTTTCTTTTTCCATAAAAGCGGTCCCATGCCAAAAGAAAATTCATAACAATACACATTGAATTTTTTGGCAGCAAGCAGATGCCCGGCTTCATGGATAACAATAATAACTGACAATAAAACAAGAAAATAAATTAATGTCATTGACTCACTTCCTTCACCTTCTCATATGCATAATCTCTGCCCCATGCATTTGCCCTGATCAGATCATCAACGGTATTTACCTCTTCAAATGCAACAGAATGTACAGCACCGATGACAATTTCCTCAATCATCAGAAAAGGAATTTTTCCTTCCCTGAAGGCAAGGTTTGCCACTTCATTTGCCGCATTCATCACTGCATCCAGGTTTCCTCCCTTTTTTCCTGCTTCGTAAGCAAGTGCAAGCAGCGGAAATCTTTCCATATCCGGTTTTTTGAAATGCAGTGTTCCTATTTCCGTCAGATCAAAATGCTTTTCTTCAAGCGGCAGTCTTTCCGGCCAGCTCAATGCATATTGAATCGGCAGACGCATATCAGCAGATCCGAGTTGTGCAACAACGCTGTGGTCTACAAATTCCACCATCGAATGTACAACGGATTCCTCATGCATAACGACATCAATCCTATCATAATCGATATCAAAAAGCCAATGTGCTTCCGTCACTTCAAAGCCCTTGTTCATCATATCCGCACTGTCAATTGTAATTTTTGCTCCCATTGACCAGTTGGGATGTGCAAGCGCCTGTTCAACCGTGACATTTTCCAGGTCTTTTCTTTCAAGATTTCTGAATGATCCACCGGAAGCTGTAATCAGCAGACGTTTTACCTGTGAATGCTTATTTCCCTGAAGACATTGAAAAATAGCACTGTGCTCACTGTCAATCGGATAAAGGCTGCGGTTGTATTTCACCAGTGCTTCCTTGATCAGTTTCCCGCCTACCACAAGCGTCTCCTTATTGGCAAGGGCAACATCATGACCACTTTCGATCGCTTTTAAAGTCGGCATGAACCCGACAAATCCAACGAGTGCATTTACCAGAACATCGTAATCATCTGCCTGTGACAGTTCAATCAATCCTTCATCACCTGATGTAAAGACAATATCAGGATAAAGTTTCTCTAATGATGCCAGAGCTTCTTTTTCCTGCACGCATACTTTTTTGACAGAAATCTGTTTGAGTATTTTATGAAGAGCATCAAGATTTCTGCCGACACTTAATGCGGTGATCTCAAACTGATCGGGATGCTGTAAAACAACATCGATCGTCTGTATTCCGATGGAACCGCTGGCTCCTAACAAAACAAGTTTTTTCATCCGTTCAACCCCCAAATGATCATCAATGCATGAAACACCATCAAACAGAAAATCAGACTGTCAATGCGGTCAAGCGCACCGCCGTGTCCCGGAAAGACAGAACCGAAATCCTTGATTTTGAAATGACGCTTGATGCTGGAAAAAGCCAGGTCACCGATTTGTGCGCATGCCGGCAGAATGCAGCTTCCTGCAATGACAAGGCCTCTCGGCAGTTCCGTATAAGACAAACCGTAGACCATGGATACCAGTAAAGCAAAGAAATAGCCGCCTGCTGCTCCTTCCCATGTCTTATTCGGGGAAATATGCGGAATCATTTTGTGCTTGCCAAAGAATACGCCAGTAAAATACGCCATGGTATCACAGACATAACATGCCAAAGCAACAAATATAATGATCGGAAATCCCTGTTTTCCCCCGTTTTTATAAACAAGATTCAGACAGTCCAACGCAAGTCCGACCATCATCACAATCAGAAAAGTAAATGATACAAACTGGCTGCTTTCCGTCTTTCCTAAAAGTTCAATCACAAAGAGAATAACAATAAAAATACTTGTTATAACAAGAAAGTATTTTGTTGGCAGGTAAAAAACAGCTGCCATAACCAGAAAAAGAATTCCTGTCATGAACCATCTGTTGACAAAGTGAAACAGACCGGCTGTTTCATATGCGGCAAGAAAAGCAAATGCCAGAGCCAGTCCCTGCAAAAAATAACCTCCGAAATAGAAACACGGTACAACTGCCGCAATTAATGCGATACCTGTCAGAATCTTAATCAGCATGCTTTTAGACATTCTTTACACCTCCGAAACGCCTGTCACGATTCTGATACTCATCCAGGCATCTCTTTAATACCTCCGGTGTAAATTCCGGCCAGGATTCCGGAACAAATTCCAGTTCTGCATAAGCAATCTGCCATAACAGATAATTTGAAATTCGCAATTCACCGCTTGTTCTGACCAGCAAATCGACCGGCGGAAAATCTTTTGTCATCAGATATTTTTCAAAACCTTCCTCATCCAGAGAAAGATCAGCCTTCCCGTCCAGTACATCCTGTGCATAATGCTTTGCAGCAAGCAGGATTTCTCTTTGGGAACCGTAATTCATGCAGATATTCAGATTCAGCCCGGTATTGTTTACGGATTCATCCATCGCATCCTGTAATACTTTATGGGTTGCAGGAGGGAGTTTATCGAGCTCGCCCAGAATATTCATCTTAAATCCGCGGTCAAGAAACTCCTGCATGTATTTTTTAAAAAAGATTGAAGGCAGTTTCATAATATAGCCGACTTCGTCCTGGGAACGCTTCCAGTTTTCCGTAGAAAAAGCATACAGCGTCAAATATTTGATACCCATCTCATTTGCAGCAATTGCAATCGTTCTGACATTGTCTGCACCGACAAGATGTCCTGCTGTTCTTGGTTTTCCTTGTGCTTTCGCCCATCTTCCATTGCAATCCATGATGATAGCCAGATGTTTACATTCTTTCATAAGCCATCTCCAATTACTTTTTCTATTATACCAAAAACCAATACAAACAATACAAAGATATATGCAAAAATAAAAAGCAGAGTTCTGCTTTTTTATTGTAATATGTATTTTTCAATCACTTCAGCAATGGCATCATGATCGCAATCCGCTTCGGTTATAATATCACATTCCGGTTTCATGGCTTCAATTGTATTAGCCACACCTACACCTAATCCTGCGGCTTTGATCATAGAAAGATCATTAAAATTGTCACCGATTGCAATCGTATCGGCAATATCGATTCCCAGAATATCGCATAATCTCTGCAATCCTGCACCTTTGGAGACACCTTTGCGGTTAAATTCCATGTAACGGTTGCTGGAGAAAGAAACATCCATATCTTTTGTCAGATCTGTAATCTCTGCTTCAATTCTCTTCAGATAATCAAAATCCGTATTCATGTAAATTGCTTTGACAATTTCTTTTCCTTTCAGGAAATCAATGTTGTCATCAAAGATTTCTGTACACGGTTGTCTGGATGCAAGATATGCATATTCTTCCGGGAAGAAACGGTATACCCATACCTGATCCGGTGTATATACATGAATGCAGATATCTTCCATCGGCAATGCATGCTTGTACAGTGCTTCAGCCTCTTCAAAAGTTATCCCTTGAAAATACAGAAGTCTTTCATCTTTGTTTTCCGTAATTGCGCCGCCGTTATAGGAGATGACATACTGGCCTTCCTTGTCATACAAGCCAAGCGTTTTCAAAGTATCGTGAACGGAATTGTATCCTCTGCCTGTAGCAGGTACAAATTTAACACCCATGGAAACTGCTTTCTGAATGAATTCAATATTTTTGGGGCTGATGGTGCGATCCGTGCTGATCAGGGTTTCATCAAGATCAGCAACAATTATCTTATACTTGCTCATTATATTTTCCTCACTTTTTTCTTTATTATACCATACTACATAAAAGACAAATCAACCGTTTCCGCCATCTTTTCGTAGCCTTTTTCACTCGGATGCAGATGATCACCGCTGTCATAAATATCCTTAAACCTTGAAGGATGTTCAGGATCGCATACGGCTTTATCAAAATCCACACAGCCATCCAGTAACGGTGTTGTTCTCAGCCAGTCATTAAACGCATTCCTCAGGTCCTCCCTGAAAGGTGCATAAGTTCTCCATCCTTCTATCGGCAGAAGTGTTCCGCCGTAAACACGATATCCCAGTTTGCGTGCGTGATTGATATAGATTTCCTCAAATCCTTTTTCAAGCTCTTCCGCAGTGGGCAGATCACTCATCGGACGGAAAATATTTACATCGGTGCCGACCGGATGAATCATATCGTTAATGCCATGCTGGATCAGAACTGCCTCTGCTCCGGCCACATCCATTTCCAGGGCAAATCTTCTTTCGCCTTTTCTGCCATAGGCTGCATAGGTAATGCAATCATACTCCCTCAGAATTCTTGTACCGCTGATCGCACGGCGAATAACAGAGACATTTGTGATTCCTTCTTTCTGCAGACGCAAGGTCAGATCATCCGGCCAATCCTGGGCGGTGATTGAATCCCCGTAACAGATAAATGCGCGATTATTTTCTTCTGTATAAATATCGATTGTATTCAGAAAGTAAAACCAGTTCATATGACGGATCAGCCGGATATCCACTTCTTTTTCAAACAGATGGTTTCCATACGAATACTGGCCCATCGATAACGGTCCCGTAATTAAAACCCCGGCATTCATCTGCGTATAATCAGGAAGATACAGCTGAACGATTATATATTCATCTCTTTGAATATCACAACAAACAGGATCGCTGACAACCTGTTTACCTGCTTCAATCGTTATATCTTCTTTGCCATTCAGCAGAATGGGATGTTGCAACTGCCTCTGTTTTCCCTCCAGGGCAAACTGCATAAAACACGCTTTGAAGGTGACACTTTCCGTACCGGTAATATTGGAAAAATGAAAACGAAGCTTATTGCCGGAAAAACACATCTGAATCGGATAATGCAATGTAATATCTTTTGCATACATGCATTCCGTGTTCTCCCTGATGCTCGTGGCGTTTCCCCAGCATGCCACCCATTTTGTATATTCTCCCATTTGATTCTTCCTTTCTTTCATTTTCTTACATACATCATACCATTTTTCTTATACAATATCTTCAGTGAAACCAAAGATTCATTTCAGCGTCTTTATCTATAGGAGGGATATATGGAAGATACGGAAATCATTGCACTTTATCTGGAACGCAATGAAAATGCGATTCATGAAACTGACATAAAATATCACAATTATCTTTTTACCATTGCCCATAACATCCTTCACGACTCAGAGGATTCATCGGAATGCCTGGATGACACATATGTAAAAACATGGAATTCCATTCCTCCCGAGATCCCCAAAATATTTCCTGCATGGCTCTCCAAAATCATCCGGAACATCTCCCTTGACCTGTATCGTAAAAAGAACAGGGATAAGCGGAAAGCAGACACTTACAGTGAAGCACTCGATGATTTTGACAATATGATCGGTACCGGCAACCAGCCTGAAGAACAGTTCAACTTTACCCTTCTGCAGGAAACGATCAATGAATTTCTGCAGAATCTGCCTCTTCTGCAAAGGAATCTGTTTCTATGCAGATATTATTATATGGATTCTTTAAAAGATGCAGCTGCATATTGCGATATGTCTCAGGCAGCCGCCAAAAGCAGCCTGTTTCGTATGCGGAATGATTTAAAGGAATACTTAATCAAGAAAGGATTTGATTTATGAAACCGGAGTATATAATCGATGCCTTAAGCAATATTGATGAAGAGATGATTCTGGAAGCGGATAAAATCCGTCATATGCCTGTAAAGAGAAAGATACGATGGCAGTATTACTTAACACCTGTGGCACTTGTTTCCTGTCTTGTTTTGTTTATTCACTCCCAGAATCTGTTTTCCAAAAACCAGTATACAGATACATCCCCGACAGCGGCAGAAGAAGCTGCATGTGAAGAAGCGCCTGCCGAAGCGGAAATCATCTCTGTCTACCCGATCCAGCCGTATGAAACAGAGACGATTTTAACCGCTGTAACAAACGAATACGATATTGACTCCATTGCAACTGAAGATGCAGTCACGGACACCGCAGGTTCATTCGGATCTGACACAAAAGATTCATTTACGGTTACCGTCAGTGAAGAAGAAGCCCTGGCAGAATTGAACCTGAGTGAAGAGCCTGCCGACATTCATCTGGAATATCTGGAGAATAACGGATATACGATTCCGTATTACATCATATCTGTGCAGATTTCCGAAAATAAATATATGGTGTATTCCGTACCGGCAGTCGAAGTAAATTATCTGGAGGAACAATAGGATGAATTATACAATCAGATTAATGACAATTCAGGATTATGAAAATGTTTATTCCTTATGGCAATCCTGTACAGGAATGGGATTGAATGATGTAGACGATACATTGGAAGGAATCACAAAATTCTTAAACAGAAATCCTGATACCTGTTTCGTAGCGGAAATGAACGGACAGATCATAGGTGTTATTCTGACCGGAAATGACGGACGCAGAGGATATATTTACCACACCGCAGTTCATCCTTCTTGTCAAGGAAACGGTATCGGCAAAGCCCTTGTAACAGCAGCAGAAACCGCTTTGAAAAATCTCGGTATCAATAAAACCGCCCTGGTTGTCTTTAACCGCAACATAAAAGGAAATGCCTTCTGGGAGAAGATGGGATACACCCTCCGTGAAGACATTTCCTATCGTAATAAAGCGTATGTCAACATTACGCGTATGGATACCTAAATATGAGCTTCCTGACCATCTTCAGGGAGCTTTTTATATAGCGTAAACCACATCGCAATGAAACAGGCAAGACCGCCAATTACATTGGATACAGGTTCAGCCATAAATACGCCGTCTACTCGGAATCCCACTCTCGGTAAAAGAAGTGTTAACGGAACAACAATGATAACCTTTCTGAACAGGGAAAAGAAAATTGCTCTTTTCGTACAGCGCATAGCAGTAAAGGCTGTCTGCCCTGCCATCTGAAAAGCCATAAACACAAAACCGAAGAAGTAAAGTGATAAGGCATGTGTACCCTGATCAATCATGTTCACATCATTTGTAAATACGGACATCAGTTCTCTCGGGAACATGATGACAAGCATCCATGCCACAAATGTATAAATCATGCAGCCGATCGTCATAAAGCGTATGCCTTCTTTAATGCGGCTGTATTTTTTAGCTCCGAAGTTAAAACTGAGCACGGGCTGACCACCCTGTGTAATACTGGAAGCAGGCAGCTGGAAGATCTCACGAATGGAATTGATGACCGTCATGACACCGACAAATACATCGCTTCCGTATTGTCTCAATGTAACATTACAGATGATCTGTACAAGTGCATTTGTACCCTGCATTACAAATCCGGCAATTCCCAGAGGAATAATATCCTTTAAAAGGCCTAAATCGGGAATCATGTAATCCTTCCGGATATGATATGGCGCATTTTCACCAAGGAAAAAGGACAAGACCCATAAACAGGAAGCAACCTGGCTGATGACAGTAGCCAATGCCGCTCCGGCAACACCCATATGAAACAGATAGATGAAAAGCGGATCAAGGATCAGATTCATAATTGCACCTAATACAATCGTCATCATCCCGATTTTAGGAAATCCTGAAGCATTGATAAATCCGTTCAGACCTGTTGAAAGCATCGCTGCAGTTGTACCGAATAAATAGATTCTCAAATATACATTCGCATATTGATACGATACATCACTGGCACCGAAAAGATATAAGATCGGTTTGCGAAAGCAGAAACCCACCACAAACAGCAACACGGAAAAGCCCACCAGCATTCCTGTAACCTGTCCGAGGATTTTCTCTGCTTTATCCTCATTTCCTTCCCCTCTTGCAATGGCGAATAAAGGCGCACCGCCTGTCGCAAAGAGATTCGTAAATGCAGCAATCAGTGTAGTAATCGGAAAAGCCAGACCGATTCCGGTCAATGCCATAGCTCCGATATCCGACAGATGCCCGATGTAGATTCTGTCTACAACGTTATACAGAAGATGAACAAATTGAGCCAGCATTAAAGGCATCCCCTGTGCCAGAATGATCTTCCAAACTTTCCCGTTTCCAAAATCGTTTCTCATAACAAATTCCTGTTTCCTGTAAAAATTGTAAAGCATTTATCATACCGACACAAGAATAACGCCATAATGATTTTGATGAAAAAGATATCAAATCATTCAAACATGCATTATAATAAACAGGAAAGCGAGAAAAAGTATGACAAAAAGAATAACAGGTACAGTATCCAGAGGGTTGAGAGGCCCGATCGTCAAAACCGGAGATGATTTAGCTAAAATCGTAATTGAAACAGTAATGGAAGCTGTAGAAAACAAAGAATTTGAAATACAGGACCGTGATGTTCTGGCAATTACTGAATCAATCGTCGCAAGATCACAGGGAAACTATTGTACGATTGACGATATTGCACAGGATGTTAAAGAAAAACTCGGTGGTGAAGATATCGGTATTGTATTTCCGATCACAAGCAGAAACCGTTTTGCAATCTGTCTGAAAGGATTTGCCAGAGGTGCAAAAAAGATCTATTTACAGCTCAGCTATCCAAGTGATGAAGTCGGAAACCATCTGTTTGATGAAGAACTTCTGGATGAGAAGGATATTGATCCATATACCGATGTTCTGAATCAGGAAGAGTTCGAAAAAGCATTCGGAAAAGCAAGCCACCCTTTCACCGGCATGGACTATGTTACATATTACAGAGAGTTAATTGAAAACGAAGGCTGTGAGGCAGAAATTATCTTCTCCAACCATCCTTCCACCATCGTCAATTACACAAAAAATATTCTTGCATGTGATATCCATACAAGAAAACACACTAAGAAAGCACTGAAAAAAGGCGGAGCAGAAAAAGTTTTCGGTATGGATGACATCATGACTGCTTCAATCAACGGCAGCGGTTATAACGAACAGTACGGTCTTCTCGGATCAAACAAAGCAACGGAAGAAACCGTTAAACTCTTCCCGAACCATTGTCAGGAATTTGTTGAAAAGATTCAGGATGATATCAAAGAAAAAACCGGAAAAATGATCGAAGTCATGGTTTATGGTGACGGTGCATTCAAAGACCCGGTAGGAAAGATCTGGGAACTGGCTGATCCGGTTGTATCACCCGGTTATACAAAAGGCCTGGAAGGCACACCGAATGAGTTAAAACTGAAATACTTAGCTGACAACC
>JAFYCG010000247.1 GCA_017539825.1 Solobacterium sp.
AGAGAATATGTATGAATCATTTCAATTGCGCAGGCAAACGGATCGGCAACACTTTCATCCAGGCCATATCCTTTTACCCCGGTATACAGAAGTACCGGACGTATCCTTTTTCCTCCTGCAAGAAGAGAATATGACATGGCTTCTTTCACTCTGCCGTCTTCAATCAGATTCAGCTGATTTTTCAATGCATCCTCAATTCTCATTCTGATCACCGTTTTTCTGAATCAGGTCATTTACCTTTGTCTCAAATTCATTGAGCTTGGTATTGCATGTTTTGACAAGATTCAGTCCTTCTTCAAACAGCTTTATACTTTCATCCAGAGTTTTTTCATTACCTTCGAGTTCCTGAACAATCTCCTCCAGACGTTTCATGTTTTCTTCAAATGTCCGGGTTTCTTCCATGATTCTTCTCCTTGTCATATACATTTGCATATACTGTTCCATCAGATAAACGGATGGAAATATTGTCTTCTTTGTTTACTTCATCCACGGAAACAAGTGCATGATCATCCTTCATGGTGATACTGTAACCCCTGGATAAAATCTTGAGTGGTGAATATGCATCCAGCAGTGCGGCATTTTGTGATAAGCGTTTCTGACTATCGGTTAACGGAAGCATAATATTTCGTCTTAATGCTTCCTCGGAAACAGACAGGTTATTCTGGACGATCATTTTGTGATGTTTCATTGCCTGTATCATGCGTGTTTCACTCAGCTGCAAAACAGACTGAATCTGATTCGTATGGGAATGCATCAGCCTCTCAAACTTCTGGAATACCTTCTGCATGCCGACTCTTTCACGATCGGCACGGACGCTGAAATGCATCAGTTTTTCACTCATGTAATCCAGATGCATGGCTTTTTCCGCAAATAATCTTTGCGGATCTTGAAAGACAGGATGGCCTTCCATACGGCGTTGTTGCTCACGTGCATTTTTGAGTTTATGCGAAATATCCGTTTCCAATACGACACGATAATGGTTCAATACTGATTTGACTTCCATGATATCCGGAACAGCGGCTTCAATTGCACCGGTTGGTGTATTTGCGCGCAGGTCTGCAACATAATCGGCTATGGTAAAGTCTATTTCATGTCCTATTCCTGTAATTACAGGTGTCTTCAGATCATAGATGCATCTGGCAAGATTTTCATCATTGAAACACCAGAGATCTTCCAAAGATCCGCCGCCTCTCACCAGAAGAATAATTTCATGTCCATTTGCATCGGCTTTCTGCAAAGCTTCGATAATGCGCGGCGCAGCATCCATTCCCTGTACAGGACATGGATATTCATAAAGAGAAGCCACAGGCCATCTCTTCTTCAGGGTAATTAAAGCATCTTCCCGTGCAGCTGTATTATTTCCCGTAACCAGTGCAATATTCATCGGATATGGCGGAATTGGTTTTTTATGTGCAGCATCGAAACAGCCTTCTGCAGAAAGTTTCTTTTTCAATGCCTCAAGACGAAGATACAGATCACCGATCCCGCTTGGCTGCATTGCAGACACGAGCATCTGCATCCTTCCTTCGGATTCATAAACCGTCACATCACCCTTTAAAACAACTTTGCCCCCGTTTTTCACATCAAATGAAACACGTCGGTTGGCGGAAGAAAACATGACACATGGCAGACTGGCTTTTTCATCCTTGATGGAAAAATACCAGTGTCCGCTATAAGGTTTTCGCAGGTTGGATATTTCCCCTTCGATCATTACCCCGTGCAATACCGGATCGGAATCCAGATATTCCTTCAGATAATGTATAAGCGTGCTTACAGGAACAACTCTTCTGCTCATATGACATCCAGCACACTGTTGATCAGCTTATATGTATCCTTGTCGCAGTATTTTTTTGCCATGCGGATGGATTCGTCGATAATGACGGCAGCATTGACCTGCTTCAGATCAAATTCTGCACATCCGTTCAGCAATATTGCTTTTTCTATACAGCCAAGACGCGAAAACTTCCAGCCCTTTTTGATAACAGTATCAATATATCCGGCATAGCGTTCCTCGTTGTCTACAGCTTTATGAACGATATCTGTGAAATATGGATCAACTTCTTCAAATTCAGAAAAACAATCTTCGATTAATTCTTCAATATCGCGATGAATGAGCAGATACTGATATACCGCAAACATCGCTTTTTCTCTTTGTTCGTGTCGCTTCATTTTAAACTCCTGTATAGTATTTTATCATGTTTGTTTGTTTCTTGAAAACCATATTTGCTTGTTCTAAAATACTGTTATATGGAAAATAAGGATATTCTGCACAAATTGACTGCACACCTGTCAACGGTCAATCACCATCGCATGGAAGTGATGAAAAACTGTTTTGCCTGCGGTTTGTACAAACAGGGTCTGATGCATGACATGTCAAAATACGAACCGACGGAATTTCTTGTATCGGTGAAGTATTTCCAGGGATACCGTTCTCCCTATATTTATGAGAAAGAGCTCTATGGCTATTCCATGGGCTGGCTTCATCATAAAGGAAGAAACAAGCATCATTGGGAATACTGGTATGACATGATTGAAGGCAAATGGGTTCCCATTGAAATGCCCTATCCGTATCTGATTGAAATGGTTTGCGACAGAGTTGCCGCCTGCCGTATTTACCAGAAGGAGAAATATACAAAGAGCAGTGCTCTGGAATACTTCCTGAGCAGAAATGACAGATTGTATATGCATCCCGAAACAGCAAGGCAGCTTGAAGAAATTCTGCGGGACATTTCCATCAGAGGTGAAGAGGCAGTCTTTCATGACATCAAACAGAAAATGGCAGTCTATAAAGCTACGAAAACCACAGTGTGACTGTGGTTTTCTTTATTACTGGTTAAATGAATTTTCGGTTGTGCTAGTTGTTTTAACGATGACATCATGTGCACCGCCTTCAACAATACTCGTTGCCGAAACAAGCGTAAGCTTGGCATTCTTCTGCAGTTCGGAAATCGACAGCGCTCCGCAATTGCACATCGTGGATTTGATCTTGTAGACCGTCATGTTTACATTGTCCTTGAGCGTTCCTGCATATGGTACGTAGGAATCAACGCCTTCTTCAAAGCTGAGCTTGTCCTTGCCGCCAAGATCATATCTCTGCCAGTTTTTCGCACGGTTGGATCCTTCACCCCAGTATTCTTTTACGATTGATCCGCTGATCGTCAGCTTTTCGCCCGGTGCTTCCTCAAAGCGGGAGAAATATCTTCCCAGCATGACAAAGTCTGCACCCATCGCCAAAGCAAGAACGATATGATAATCGTAAACGATTCCGCCATCGGAACAGATCGGAACATAAATACCGGTTTCTTCAAAGTATTTGTCACGTGCTTTAGCTACTTCAATAACCGCTGTAGCCTGGCCTCTGCCGATACCCTTTGTTTCTCTTGTGATACAGATGGAACCGCCGCCGATACCGATCTTGACAAAGTCTGCACCGTTTTCGGCAAGATAACGGAAGCCTTCTTCATCGACGACATTGCCGGCACCGATCTTAACTGTATCTCCGTATTTTTCTCTCACAAAACGTAATGTTTCTGCCTGCCACTCGGAATATCCGTCAGATGAGTCAATAACAAGGCAGTCAACACCGGCGTCAACCAATGCCGGAATTCTTTCCTTATAATCCCTTGTATTGATGCCTGCCCCGACAAGAAGACGTTTTTCTTCATCGAGAAGCTCATTTGGATGTTCTTTATGAGAATCATAATCCTTACGGAAAACAAGATACTGCAGTCTGTTTTCATTATCCACAATCGGAAGCGTATTCAGCTTGTTATCCCAGATCAGATCATTGCATTCACTCAATGTATTTTCAACATTGCCGACAATCAGCTTTTCTCTCGGTGTCATAAACTCGGATGCCTTGGCATCTAAAGAAACTCTGGAAAGACGATAGTCCCTTGATGTAACAAGACCTATGAGTTTTCCGTTGGATGTGCCGTCATCGGTAACAGGCATTGTTGAATGGCCTGTCTTTTCCAGAAGATTCAGAATTTCCTGAACGGTTGTATCCGGTGTAATGTTGGAATCGCTGATGACAAAACCTGCTTTATAGTTTTTTACCTTGGCAACCATTGCAGCCTGAGACTGTATGGATTGTGATCCGAAAATAAAAGACATTCCACCCTCTTTGGCAAGTGCAACACCGAGCTTATCGCCGGAAACCGACTGCATAACAGCACTGACCATAGGGATATTTAAAGACATCGAAGGTTGTTCACCTTTTCTGAATTTAACAAGTGGTGTCTTCAATGAAACAGATGTAGGAACGTTTTCTTTTCTTGTCAATCCAGGTACAAGCAGATATTCACTGAATGTATGGCTGGGCTGATCGTAATATTTTGCCATTTTTCCGCCTCCTTTTTGTAGATTTCTAAGATTATAACCAAATAAACTATTAAAGTAAAGACTTGAACGTGATATAATCCTAAAGATAAAAAGGGGTTTATTTTTATGAAACTAAAAAACAGTTATTTTTTTACTTTACGTGAAAATGTGAAAGATGAAGATTCTGTCAGTTCCAACATGCTTGTCAGAGCCGGCATGATCAAAAAAAGTTCTGCCGGTGTCTATATGATGCTGCCGATGGGCTATAGGGTCCTGAACAAAATTGAAACCATCATTCGTGATGAAATGGAAAAAGCAGATTCCCAGGAACTTCTGATGCCGGCATTGATTCCGGAGGATGTCTACATCGCTTCAGGAAGAAGAGCAGGCTTCGGCAATTCCATGTTTACACTCAAAGACCGCAAAGGCCAGTCTTATTCCCTCGGTCCTACACATGAAGAGTTATTTGTCATGGCTGCAAAAATGCAGATTCGTTCCTACAAGGATATGCCCTTCTCTCTTTATCAGATGCAGACAAAATTCCGTGATGAGCCAAGACCTCGCTACGGTTTAATCCGTGTCAGAGAGTTTGTCATGAAAGATGCCTATACTTTTGACAAGGATGAAGCAGGTCTTGATATCGCTTATCAGAAACAGTTTAATGCATATAAAAATGTCATGGACCGTCTCCATCTGACATACAAGATCGTCAAAGCAGATACAGGTGTCATGGGCGGCCTTCTCTCGGAAGAATTCCAGGCTATCACTCCTCTTGGAGAAGATGTTATCGTATTGTGCGATTCCTGTGATTTCTCCTCCAATCTTGAAGTTGCTGCATGCGTGCCGCAGAAGGCAGAACAGGAAGATGTCAAAGAAGAGATGACCCTGGTAGAAACCCCCAACAGCAGAACCATCGAGGAAGTTACAGACTTCTTAAAGAAAGATGTCAAAAAATTCGTCAAGACACTGATTTATAACGTTGACGGAAAAGCAGTCGCTGTGATGGTCAGAGGAGACAGGGATGTCAATGAAACCAAACTCAGAAAACTCCTTAACGCAAATGAAGTGGAACTGGCTGAACCGGAGATGGTTGTTGAAGCAACCGGTGCACAGGTTGGCTTTGCCGGACCTGTCGGCATCAAATGCCCTGTCTATGCGGATGAAGAGATTCTTTCCATGCAGAACTTTATTATCGGTGCAAACAAGACCGGATATCACTATACAGGCGTCAATCTTTCCGATTTTGAAATAAATGGAAGCGGTGATTTAAGAAATATCCAGGAAGGCGATATCTGCCCATGCTGCGGCGGAAAGATTCATTTTGCCCATGGTATTGAAGTGGGAAACACATTCAAGCTCGGCACAAAGTATTCCGAATCCATGAATCTGCAGTATCTTGATTCCAACAATCAGCTGCAGTATGTCTGGATGGGATGCTACGGGATCGGTCCGGCAAGAGCCATGGCTGCCCTTGCGGAACAGAATGCTGATGAAAACGGCATCAACTGGCCGAAGGATCTTGCACCTTATCAGGTAGCTATCGTTGTCATTTCCATGAAGGATGAAGAACAGGTCAGAATTGCCAATGAACTGCATGATGCATTGCAGGCAAAAGGCATTGATGTCATCATGGATGACCGTGATGAACGTCCGGGTGTCAAATTCAAGGATATGGATCTGATTGGTATTCCTTTCCGTGTTACAGTCGGAAAAGGTATTAAGAACGGTGTAATTGAATTCAAGGAAAGAACCGGAGAAAAACAGGAACTGTCCATCGAAGAAGCTGTCGATCAGATCGTTTCCATTGTCAAGGCATAAGAAAACTCACCTCACGGTGAGTTTTTTATAACAGTTGTTCAATGCAGGCGCTGACATCCTTCATGGAGGCAGTAGGTTCAAATCTTGCGACTACATTACCTTCCCTGTCAATCGCAAACTTTGTAAAATTCCATTTGATATCAGAAGTAGTCTTATAGTCAGGATGAAATTTCTTCAGCATCTTGTCCATG
>JAFYCG010000248.1 GCA_017539825.1 Solobacterium sp.
CCCGTTTACAGTATGCAGATACTTCCCTTCATATGTATGAATCACTTTGATTGGCGGTTGAAACTGTTCTACAAAATCTGCTTCCGGCATTTCTGCAATAACAGCATCATCCCATTGGCTGTCATCAAAGGAAACCGTATTCCATCCTGTCTGTTCCTTCGTTCCATCATACAGCTCGGAACCATATACATTTGTTCGCTGTACAGGATGTTCATGTACTTTAAAAGATTCATCCGAACAGATGGTTTCTGTGGTTCCGTCTTCATATGTAAGTTGCAATTCCATATTAAAAACAAGGGATTTTCCATAAGGAACATACGGATTGGGATTAGGTGGCATAAAAGCAGGAAAGGCAAAAGTATACTGATAGTCATCTTTGATAAACCAGCCGTTTCCGATTTCTGCCCCGATACAGTTATCACCTTCTTTTAAATCATCTGTTACATCAAATGTGACAAACTGAATCACCTTTCTGTAATCCGTCCATCCCGGATCCAAAACATGATCTGATATCTTTTTTCCGTTAATATAAAAATTAAATTGTCCTAATCCGCAGACTTTTGCAGTTGCCCGCAGAATATTTTTATCCAGATATACTATTTTTCTTGCATAAAAAGGACATTGCATTCCATTTGTGATCCACTGTACAGTCATCTTCTTACTCCTTAGCCATATAATTGTATCATTTTTTCAATCAGCAACTGCATTCGATATTATGCAAAAAAAGAAGCACTCACATTGGGAATGCTTCTTCTTTTCTTAGGAAGATCAATGATAGGAATGCTTAATACGGATGATTCCTCCGGCAGTGATCAACGAGCCGATTAACATTAACCAGTACCACAGATCTGTAGGATCTCCTGTATTTGTTGCCTTCTTATCCTTTTTACTTGTCGATGAATTATTCGGCTTATTCGGGTTGACCGGATTAGTTGGATTGCTGATTGCAGATGTCTTCAGTACGTAAACTTCTTTTCCGTTCTTATCCTTTTCCGGTTTCATGTTGATGATGATCTTTCCATCTTTTCCGACAGAGAATTCTATATCAGGGTACTTATGATAACCCTTTGGAGAATTTTCTTCATGAAGGATATATCTTCCACCAGGTCTCAGCTTATCACCAAAATCGTGTGTTTTGCCTTTTTCAGGTTTCCAGCTGTCGATCACTTTCTTTGTACCGTCATCCTCGATCTTTATAATTTCGATCTTGCCACCATCAAGTTCTTTATCATCTGAAGAATCTGTTCTGTTAACAGGGAAGTGAATCTTTCCTTCTTCAACAATAAAGGTGTTCGTGCTCTTATCAAAACCTGTACCTTCCGGTTTAACTGTCACTTTGCCGTCTTTGTCGACTTCAACAGTAATATCTTTGAAATATACATATCCTTCAGGTGAAGAATCAGCAGTGACTGTATATGTATGACCCGGTCTCAGTTTTGAGCCAAGAGGATATAGTTCATTATTGGTAGATTGCCATGTATCAACTATATTTCCGTCTTCATCACTCAACTTAATTACAACACCTTCAATATACTTTTTACTCTCTTCATCAACAATTTTCAGATTACAGATGATCCGTTCATCTTCTACCAGAATGATGCCGTTTTCTGTAATGGTTCCGGTTGTTGTGACTTTACCTGCCTCATCAATTGTGAATGTTGTATCTGTAGCAATTCCATATCCTGTAGGAGATATATTTTCTCTCAAAGTATATTGTTCATTCACCTTCAGGCCTTTGATCTCATGAACTTCTTTTGTGGAAGTCCACTCTTCAACGACTTTACCATCTTTATCAATGATCTGAATATGTGCACCTTCAATTTCTTCGCCATCAGCGATATCTGTCTTGGAGACCTTGACTAATGTCATTGCA
>JAFYCG010000249.1 GCA_017539825.1 Solobacterium sp.
GGATAAATGGATAAGCTGTATCTCCAATAAAAGTCTGCGCCTTTTTATCAGCGATAGCAAGGATCCTGCAGCCGTTGAGAGAATCCTTCAGCTTATGATATTGTCTTCCGTAACCATAAACAATTATATCTTTCATATAATCACTGTATTATTTTTCGTTCTGAGTATCAATGAGAGGAGATTCCCATAATATCTTTTCCCCGGGAATACCTGACTCTATCAATGATCGATTTATGCTCTCAGCAAGTTCCGCTTTCTTCACAGCCAGGACAATATATGAATAATTTAATCCTTGCGTAAGTATGGTAATAGGACTTACTTTCAGACCTTTTGATGTATATTTTTCATGATCGCGATCAACCCAGGCTATCGGTTTTGAAATATCACTGTGTTTTATCTGTTTCATAATTATTTGTCCGACATTTCCGGCTCCATAGAGTACCCAGGCGGTACCATCAACTTTTTTGGCAAAAGGAAGATGATAGTTTTTAAACAATCCTCGTATCTCCTTCTGTCTGTTTTCCTGCATTATGCAGATCAATTCTTCATAAAATGATGTGCAGCGTGCATACTTCCAGAAGATTTCAGCATAATGCAATTCAGGATGATTCCAGGGTTTATATATACCGGCATAATGAATAAGCTTTGGTGCCAGAGATGCTTCACTCAGTTCCTTTGAGTGGAAACACACCTCGCTTCCTACAGCCCCATCCTGATACTGATATTCAAAATTCCATTCAAGAGGTATTCTCTTCCGCCTCTCCCCGCATACAAGGTTCAATACATCCTGATCCATCATTGCATATTTGGGCGAATCTGACTGCTGATCCTCAATAAGCATTAACAAACAGCGTTCAGATATATGTTCGCTCCTGAACAATCTGTTATTGATAAGCAGCACTCCTGCATTAAATGCTTTTTCTTTTCTGATCCCCAGTACTGTTTCCCAATAATCCACCAGATATTTACTGAAACCATCATCCGCTGCCCCCAAATAACAATCTCCAAGATCTATTGCAAACAATTCAGATATATCTCCTGTCACAACGATATCAGAATCAAGATAGATCACCTTATCATATTGCGGAAGCAGTTCAGGTATAAAAAGCCGGAACATTGATGCTATGCTCAGATGTGCGACCTGTCTGCTGATTATTCCCTTTTCAGACAACATGGCTGAAACATCAATGAATGAAACTGAAAAATGCTCACCCTCAAGATCACTGCAAAAAAGTTTTCTTCGGTAATCAGATACATCCGTATAAAAAACATTTATCTCGTAGAAATAATCTTTTCCGGAATTTAAAAGCATAGATCTGACAGAAGTGGCAAGTATAGGTAAATAATCATTATCAACAGAAAAAACAACAGGTATTCTACGCATTGTATTCCTCCGGTTCATAAAACAGTATAGTCTGTTCCTTTATCCTATAATTATGCTGAAGTAACCATACCGTCAGCATTCGTTCTGCTATAAATGCAAATATACGGCTTGGATACGGTGCAAGTCCGGATACATCGCCATCTTCGGCGGCTTCAATGATAAAACTGAAAAGCCATTCACAATACTCATCAAAGATTTCTTTTCTGGTTATCATCATGTTGCAGACATACATGGTGTGACCATCCATCACATAGTCAAAAGATTTAAGATAATCCGGCTGATATTTGATAAGCTTATCTCTTACCAGATCAACATAACATTTATCTCCGGCTGTCATATCAAGCCATTCACTAATAGAAACTATACCGCTGTCAAAAACGTGCGAGAGGATGATATCATAATCCCTTAAAAGGCTGATAGCAGTCTTTTCATCTATCACATTGGAAATATGTTCCACTCCGTTTCTTAAGAAATAACGCCTGTAGTGATCGAGTCCTATATAACGACATCTGACATTCTTCCAAATCCAGTACAACGCCGTGCATTCATTAAGTTTAGGATTCAGATATGATATGTTATCTCCGGTATTATCACATTGCATACCCGGCATAACGAAATCAGAATCACCAACATGGATAACCGTATACTCCGGGGAAACCGATGCCTCAAATTTCTTATGTGCCACAACAAACATCCTTAGATCAGGATTTTTTTTCGATTTGGAGATGAGCATGACAGAAAACGGCCATTCCCTGAAATATCTCACATTCAGAGAATGATCATTTTTTATGGAATCATATAGCTTATCTGACGGATCATAAACTCTTATCAGGAGTTCATCAGCAAATTTAAGAAACCGACTGATCATAGTATGATCAGCTGCCCGCAGACATTTTTCCGAAACAGGCATGAAATCCCTTACGATAAGATCTGCAGATATGAGCATATCAAAAGGTTTTCCTTTA
>JAFYCG010000250.1 GCA_017539825.1 Solobacterium sp.
ATCCCGGGACAAAGGATCTCAGGATCAGGGAATGGGACTGTCCTGCATGCGGGGCACATCATGAAAGGGATCACAACGCAGCCATAAACCTGAAAAAAGAAGCACTGAGAACAGCGCTTCTGTAATAAAAACCACAAAAATCATGGTACCCTGGGGCACAGGGAATCCCATAAGCTCGGGTAATCTGGACACACTGGTGTTCTTGACCGAGAAGCCCCCACCTCTAAGCTTCAGCGAAGGTGGTGGGAGTATGTCACTACTTCAGGTTCAAAATATCTATATGTCCCGTGAATCAAGAAAACATGCATCAATGGTCTTTTTGATTGATTTTTTAACATACATGCATATAATATTATCATGATTGTTGGGTACAATAATCAACAGAATCATTGGAGGGAGACAATATGATTTGTACCATTCTGGAAACGAAACTCGACAACCGCAAAAACGGAGACGATTGTGAATTTAACGGTTATCTCGAAGATTATCTGAATCTTGGAGAGACAGACCCGGTAATGCTGGATGCTTTACAGGAAGTATTAAAACTGGAACCAGGCACAAAGATTTGTATCGGTTTAAAGAGCGATATCAACAAAGAAGCGATCAGCAACCAGATTATTCGTTATAAAGATGTATTTAAATTGGAAGGAAAGCCCCTTGTTTATCCGTATATCCTGTATCTGAAAAAAGAGGATGAAGAAAGAGCTCTGATGATTCTTCCTGATGAAGAGTACGGCTATCTCTTCGCAAAAGGCCTGTATTACTGCATGACTGAACCGGGAAGTGAATTTATTGAATGCAAGAATGAGATTGTTTCAATTGCAATCATGGAAACTGCCAAGGTTGCGGAAATCTTTTCACAGCTGTTCACCATTAAACCCGGTGCCATTCAAAGAAAACTGGACAAGGAACATTTCAAAGAATACGAGCAGCTTAAGGAAATGTCCATCAATGCATCTGTCGCAAAGGTGGAAGAAGCAAAAGTCAAACTGGCAAGCGTTCCTGACAGACTTCCGTATATCTACCAGTATGTCATTGACTGGTTCCTTCTGAAGAAGATCTTATATGTGCAGTATATGATGAACAAGAATATTCTGGCACATGTGCATGAAGGCAACATCCGTAAGCAGAGAAACCAGGCAAAACTGAATGCTGAAGAAATCCGTTTCCTGAGCTTCTCCGAGATGTGGAATATCAAACCGGCAGTACAAGAAGAATCCTGAGGCATCAGGATTTTTTCTTTTCTGGTATAATGGAAACGGGAAAGGAGAAGCTATGCTGATTTCTGTAGTAATTCCCTGTTTCAATGAAGCAGAATCACTGCCTCTTTTTATACAGAGAATTTTGCCTGTAATGAAAAAAATCGATTGTCCTTATGAGCTGTTGTTTGTGGATGACGGATCAAACGATGAGACATTAGCCATCCTGAAACAGATGAGCCGGGACAATCAGAATATATTCTATTTATCTTTTTCCAGGAATTTCGGCAAGGAAGCCGCAATGCTTGCGGGAATGACAAACGCAAAAGGGGAGTATGTTGCGGTAATGGATGCAGATTTACAGGATCCGCCGGAACTGCTTGAAGAAATGTTCGGGATTCTTGAAAAGGGAAATTATGACTGTGTGGCTGCCAAAAGAAGCAACCGGAAGAAAGAACCGGTCATCAGAAGCCTTTTTGCAAAGTCTTTTTATAAAATGATGAATCGCATTTCCGATGAAAAGATCGAGGATGGTGCTAGAGATTTCCGTATGATGAAACGGGAAATGGTCGATGCAATCCTCTCCATGCAGGAATACAACCGTTTTTCCAAAGGCATCTTCAGCTGGGTCGGTTTTGAAACATTCTGGCTTTCCTATGAAAATGTTGAAAGAGCAAATGGGAAGACAAAATGGAGCTTCTGGAAACTGTTTCAGTACGGCATGGACGGATTGATGAATTTTTCGCAGACGCCGTTAAGTGTTGCTTCCTGGTTCGGTATATTCATGACGGGCATATCGTTTCTTGCACTGATGTTTATCATCATCCGCAAACTGTTGTTCGGTGATCCCGTTGCCGGCTGGGCATCTACGGTTTGTATTATCGTCTTTATCGGCGGATTACAGCTGTTCTGTCTCGGCATTATCGGACAGTATATCGCCAAGATTTATATGGAGACAAAGAAAAGACCGCATTTTATCATTTCCGAGTCAAACCGGGATGACATGATTAAAATTAAATAGAAGTTATGGAAAAGAAAGAATTAAAAAAAGTACTGAAAGTGCAGCAGGAAATTGCCAATGAAACACTGGCATATGAATCATTAACGGAAATACTGACCGATGCTTCTTTTGTTAATCCGATCAAACGAATGATCGAGGAAAGAAAAAAACATCTCCGTATTTTGGAAACCATAACCGGTACAGAGGTTGTTCCTAAAGACAGCGATGTGAAGTATGTAAAAAGAATCTATAAGATATTCGGAACAAAGCGGTTGTTTTCCAACCTGGAAACCGTCATGAAAGAAAAGGGCAAGGATACAGCTTCCCTGATGAAGACCTATCCTTCCATCAAAGAAATTCATCAGGCGGAAAGCCGGTATCAGACAACATTTCATAAACTGGCGGCTCTCGAGAAAAAGAAGAAGAAACTAGAATAAAGAGAGTATATATAATAAGAAAGTCAGTGACAAAGGCACGGTGATTGTATCCATGCCTTTTTTTGATACCAGTTCGACCATAGCCGATAAAACAGCCAGCAGAAAGGAATAGACGATGATCCTGATCAAAGAGAAGGAGGTTAAGAAATAAAGACATAAAAAAGCAGTGACAAAGGATGTTAAGACATCGGCATTGGTTCCTGCCCATGTTTTCTTTCCATCGGAGATTTTCCATGGAATTACCGTTTTTCCGAATTTTTTTCCGATCAATGCGGCAGCAGCATCAGAAACACCCCAGGTGAGTGTGGCGGTAACCGCAATCCATGGCTTATTACAGATGCCCCAGGCCAAAAAGACTATGAAAGCCTGGCTGAGGAATAACAGTAAAAGACTGTTGCGTATTTCTCCGGGTGCTTTTTCGACAAAGACAGCACTGTAATATGACCAGCTTTCCGCTGCTTTTAACAACGGATAAACAATTACCGCAAAAGAAACCAGGATCATTACGGCACTCAGCCAGTATTCCGTATTATAAATAATGACTACAGAGGAGGTAAATGCAATGGTATGGAGCATCTTGCGAAAGAGCGCTTTGGGAATTGATAAAAGGAAGAAGGCAAGAATCAATGCCGAGGCAAAGGCTATGACAAAGATCAGATAGATCTTCATGCCATGCAACATATCCGTAAAGAGAGGATTGCTCATAATCCATTCATGGTAATGCAGAAAGATCATACTGCCGCCAAGAACGGTAAGAACAATACCGGTAGCGATTCCGACGGTTTTATTGGAGACACGGTTGGCAAATCGTGCCGAATACAGGGAGCTTACAGTAGCGGTAAACATGCAGATCAGCAAAACGTCCCATCTTTCTATGACAATAGCCGGATGGATCAGAATATGGCTGACAGATGCAATCAAAGCTGTGAAAGTCATGATCAGGGTGCTTGTTCCTACAGCTGTTTTATGGTCCATTCCCAGAAACAGTGTAAATACGACAAGCATCATCATGCCTCCGCCTGTGCCGACAAAGCCTGTACCGAAACCGATCGTGAGTCCGAAAAACAAGGAGATCAGTATCTCTTTCCAGTCCAGATCTGACTGATGCTGAAGGGTATTTTTCTCTCCTGTATCAGGTTTGACAAGAAAGCGGATGCCGATACAGAAGGTCAGAAACAGGGAGAAGGTTCCCAATACAACAT
>JAFYCG010000251.1 GCA_017539825.1 Solobacterium sp.
TGCTTATGGGCAAACCATGCCACGGCACGATAAACCTGATCATAATCCATTAAGGATCCGACCTGGTAGTATTCGTCACAGGCATCTTTCATCTCTTGTGAAAGGGAATCGTAGCTGTCTTCTCCGATACAAAGGGAAGTTCCGCCAATCTGTTTCCAGGCTTTGGGAAACTGGTAATATGTTTTCGGAAATGTCGGCGAAATAAATACAAAGTTTTTATTCATATATAGCCCATCCTTCTTAATGTAACAATTTTACCACAAATCATTGAAAATGTTTCAGTTATTGTAATTACACAAATATTTCACACGCAAATTTTCGTTTTTGTGTCAATATAGTATTACTGAGGTGGAAATATGACCAGATTAGATAAAGACAGAGAGATGATTGATGAAATTGACCGACAGCTGGTGGAACTTTTTGAAAAACGTTTTGCCATTGTAAAGGACATCATTGACTACAAGATTGAGAAAAGAATGCCGATTCTCGATTCAGGCAGGGAAGCAGAGATTGTTCAGAAAAACTGTGACAGAATTGAGAATGATGACATTCGTCCCTATTTTAAAGCTTTGTATAAATATATGATTTCATTATCAAGGGATTATCAGAAAGAAATAGTTGATGAAAAGTAAAAACCCGTGCAAATTGCACGGGTTTCTTATGATTCGTCTTCTTCGACGGGTTCTTCAAATTCCGGTTCAAAGTCACCGCCTTCAGGTTCTTCGGAATGTTCATCTGTTTCCGGAGTGGATTCCGGAGTAGGTTCCGGAGTAGGATCAGGTGTAGGTTCCGGAGTCGGTGGAACATAGGCATAAATGACAACCGTCAATGTTGCACCTTGAGGCACTTTTGTGCCGAAGGCATTCTTTCCTTCATAGAGAAGATCGAATGTATCACCAAGGGCAATGTTTTCCGTCTGTTGTGTGGTTTCACTGAGGATGATCTTGTTCTCTGCAGCCCATCTGCGGATTTCCGATAAGGCTGTACCCATCGGAGGTACATCGGCTTCCTTTTTGCCGCCGCTGATGAATTTGACACAAACCTCGTTGGAGGAATCACCGATGTTCTGATAGCCATAATAACCGCAGGCTTCTGTTTCCGTACCCGGTTTCAAGCCATCCATCTTCTGTGTCTTTTCACTGCTGTCGCTGGTGATTTCACCAAGTGTTACGCCATCCTGTTTGATTCTTGCCTTATATCTGACAGCACCTGTGATCCAGGAGATGTCAAATGTTGTATCCTCGTCATGGTTGACGCTGAGTTTGGAAGAATCAGGATAGGAAGACCAGTTCAATGTGATTGTACCGTCATCATTTCCTTTTGCCTTGAAGGAATCCAGATTTGCGAGCGGTCCTACAGACTGGTTGAAGTCTTTCAGATTTGCATATTCAGATTTGATCATGCCGTGAGCTACATACTCATCCGGTGTATTGCCCGTCGGCTTGACATACGGGAAGATTCCCGAAACATGCGTAATATCGGTAATGCCATCCGGTCTTTGCAGAGCTTCGGGCTGGTGGTCTTCATAGATGACATCGAGAATTTCCGAGAAGATGTTTCCTCGGGTATTCATGTTTGTCTTTTCTCTTGTAAACCATGTGGCAATGCCGGTTTCGTTATAATTGACAGCTTTTTCATAGCCGACCCATGTGGCGATCGTATGCTCCGTGGTCTGTACAACCATCCAGTTATCTTTGGATGCACCTTGCGGGATACCGTATTGCAGACCGGAATCACCCCAGTCGGTGGTACCGGTTTTACCATAGGTTGCATAACTTCTCTGCAGGATCTGCAGGTAGTTGAAATAACTTGTATCAATTGCTCTTTCCATGAGCCATGAAGCCATGTAAGCAGCCTGCGGGGATACGACGGACACGTTCGGATAGGATGGTACCATCGGTTCCTGCATGCCGCTGCGGAAGACAATTTTCGTGATTGTATGAGGGTGAATATAATTTCCGCCGTTCATCAGTATGGCGTGTGCAGCCATGTTTTCTTTGACTGAACAGATGAAGTCGTTGCCACCGATCGCAAAGCCGATGCCGAAGAGGGCAGGATCGAATTTTTCAAATTCCATCTTTTTCAGCATATCAATGAAGATATCGGCACCTTTTTCATCAAGGACAGCCTGCATGGCCTGAATTGCGGTGGTGTTGAGGGATTTGTAGATAGCCTCTTCAAGAGTGACTCTTCCCGAATATGTACCGCTGGCATTTTTGTAAGTCCAGTTGCCGTAAGTGACAGGTTTATCAACAAGAACATGCGTTGTCGCCCAGCCAAGATAATCGAAACACGGTGCATAGTCAAACCATGGCTTGACGGATGATCCCGGCTGTTTCCATTGTTCCGTTGCATGATTCAGCAGCATGCTTCCGTTACCGGCTGCATAATTTCTGCCTCCGCCGATGGCTATGATCTCACCGGTCTGGTTGTTTTCAGCACATATGCCGATTTCCATAAGTTCATCGGCAAAGCGTACTTTTTCATTTTCGCCGGCTTCGATTTCCTCCATGGCTATCTGGACTTTCGGATCCATGGCCGTATAGATTTCCATGGATGTATTGAGCGGATCCAGGCCGGTAATCTGTTCTGCTTCCTTCAAAGCTGCATCGATATAGGCCTGATAGCGGTAACCTGTGGAATCTGTGGAATTGCTGTTGGGATTGATCAGAAGGTCTTCAACCTTGATCGCTTTGGCAAGGGTATATTCCTCTTCGGTTATATAACCGTGATTTAACAGCTGATACAAAACCTGGTTTCTTCGTTCTGTAGCGTGATCGAGATAGAAGTGGGGGTCGTAGTAGTAAGGAGAATTGACAACTCCTGCAAGAATGGCACATTCCGCAAGATTCAATGAATTGACATCTTTGCCGAAATACTGCTGGGCAGCTTTCTGCACGCCGCGGATATTGCCGATACCTCCGAAGTTCATCTTGTTCATGTACATTTCGAAGATGGATTTCTTGTTCGATCTTTGTTCAAGTTCAATCGCTAAGGCGATCTGCTGCAGTTTGTACTGGATGTCTTTTGTACGGCTTGTTCCTTCTTCGTCGTTAACGAAATAGGTCAGTTTGACAAGCTGCATGGTGAAAGTCGAACCACCCTGCATATTGTGATGAATCAGCGTTTCGATAATCGCCTTGGAAAAACGCGGGATGTCAAAACCGTTATGCTGAAAGTAACGGGAGTCCTCGATTGCCAGGAAGGAATCCACCATTGCTTCGGGAATATCATCATAGGTTATGTTTTCACGAAGCTGTGTTCCGACGTCGGCAATTTCGTTTCCGTACTTGTCAAAGACCAGTGTCGATTCCTGTGAGAAGAAATCGTCCACATCCAGGGAAGGCTTGTCTCCTAAAAACCTTTCCAACGCGATATAACCGATTGTTCCGCATACCAGTTCTATGCCGACTGCTACTGCCAATAACAGTGTAATAAACCGGAATCCGTGAAACCGTCTTTTGATTTTTCTTGTCCGAGAACTTCTGCTGCTCATGAAGAACCTCCTTTTTGGTCGAAGTAGATTTTGTCTACGATTGTTAAATAGTCAACCGGTTTGGCAATGGTTAACGGGATGAGATACCCGTTATCCGCAAACCAGGAATAGGGGATGGAACGCCTTTGGGCATTGTTGTAGAAAGTTGTCACTTTATCTGCCGGCACAAGATATGTTTCATCATGTGCGGTAAAACGTATTATCATAAAGGCTATTGCGCCATGGCGCATAACCGCCTCAAGATGTCTGATCTGATGGGGATGTACGGTGGAGAACAGGGGAAACGATGTTCTGGAGGCACATTCCTTTGCCTCAAAATCAAGATATTTTCCTCTGTAGATGCCGTTGTAATCGGTCGTGCTGGGAATCTTGAAATATGCTTCCGTGATTTTGGCATGGCTTCTTTCAGGATAGTCAACATGAACAATCTGTACAGGCGTAGGCTTTTTGTGAATTACGGCAATGTCCCTGTCAAGATAATAGATATTTGTGGTATTGATATCGGTTTCCAGGGCCATGCCTCTGCGGGAGGTATCAGTGATGTGTTCCTGCAGAATTCTCTTTTTGCCATTAGGGTAATTGATCATATGCCTCCATACCGCATTATTATACAATATCTTTCCTCTTTTAAGGAAGAATTATTGATTTTCAATGTTTTGAATGAGATAATAAAGCGCAAGGGGAGGCTTTTTTTATGAGTGGAAGACTGAATCTGGATCCACAGGCAATTGTGGATAAAGAGTTTGATATCGATTTTAAGGGATATAACCCGGAAGAGGTTGATAATATGCTGGATTTGGTCATCCAGGATTATCAGACTTACCAGCAGATGATCAAAGATCTGAATCAGAAGATCACAGAGCTGGAAAGAACAAGTGCAACCCTGCGTGCAAAACTGATTGAAGTGGAAGGTAAGCAGAGAGCAAATCAGGATGTTGACCCGATTCAGGCAAGTGCCAGCAACATCGACATTCTGAAACGTCTGAGCAGACTGGAACGACAGGTTTTTGACGAAAAGAACAGGCAATGATACATGCATGATGCAGCCGCTGGCGCATTTGCGTTAGAGGAAAGTCCATGCTCGCACCGTCTGCGATGGCGGTAGTGTTTGTGCTGATCCAATCAATAAGGTCAGGCATCCTTCGGGATGACGGCGGTCTCAATGTCTAAAGAGAAATCCATGGCGGCGGGCCTTAAGGTGTCACAGTGACGTAGTTTCCGGGGAAACCCGGAAAGTGGAACGCGATAAACCCCTCAAGCGAGAAACCCAAATTTGGTAGGGGAACCGGAGAAGGCGAAATGAAGCACGATCCGGCCGGTAAAACGGAGATAAATGGCTGCAGGTCCAATCGGACAACAGAACATGGCTTATGATTGTATGTGTTGCAAAATGCTCCTTTGTGAGCATTTTCTTTTTCTTAAGCCTTCTTTGTGATATACTTTATGGCGATACGAAGGAGGAAATATGAACCTTCCAAA
>JAFYCG010000252.1 GCA_017539825.1 Solobacterium sp.
ACAAGAGGATTCCTCTTCCACCAGCAAATATGGAAGTACGGGACTGGGTATGCCGATAACCAAAAGCATCGTTGAACTAATGAACGGAAGCATCACTGTTGAAAGTGAAAAAGGAAAGGGAAGTACGTTTATTGTCACGGTTACCCTGATGGATGCAGAGCATCATGCACCTGTAAGTGAAGAGGGCATTCCTCAGCCGCAGGATATGTGTGTACTGGTTATAGACGATGATCCGATTGCCTGTGAGCATGCACAGATTGTTCTCGGGCAGGTTGGCATTTCCTGTGAAAAGGCATTAAGCGGATCGGAAGGGGTGGCAATGGTTAAACTGCGTCATGCACGCAGAGAGCCTTATAACCTGATTCTTGTGGACTGGAGAATGCCTCAAATAGATGGTCTTGAAACAACAAAACAGATTCGTGAAGCTGTGGGTGATGAGACACCGATTATCATCCTGACATCGTACAACTGGGAGGATATTGCGGATGAAGCACGTATTTCCGGTGTGGATACATTTGTGTCAAAACCATTATTTGCCGGAACAGTGATGGATGAATTCCGTGAAGCTTTTAAAAAGAAGAATGCAAAACTGATTGAACAAACAGCAGATCTGAAAGGCAGACGGATTCTGTTAGCGGAAGATATGCCTGTCAATGCAGAAATCATGATGATGGTTCTTTCGATGCGTGAAATGGAAGCGGATCTTGCTGAAAACGGGCAGATTGCCGTGGATAAATTCCTTCAGCATGAAACCGGATATTATGATGCGATTTTGATGGATATGCGCATGCCGGTCATGGATGGATTGGAGGCAACCAGAACCATTCGGGCAATAGATCGTGAAGATGCAAAGACAATTCCGATTATTGCCTTAACAGCCAATGCGTTTGATGAAGATGTTCAGCGCAGCATGCAGGCGGGTCTGAATGCCCATTTATCCAAGCCCGTAGAACCTGAGGCTTTGTTTGCAACGCTGGAAAAACTGATCAGACCATGACAGGAGGAGTTTCAATGAATGATAATAAAAATATCGTAAAACCATATGACAGATATCTTTCAAAGGTGGATGTATGGGGAATGGCTTTCGGATGCATGGTTGGATGGGGTGTATTTGCAATGCCGGGTACAACTTTTCTTCCGGTGGCAGGACCTGCAGGTACATTCATATCAATGACGATCGGCATGTTCATCATGCTTGTGATCGCAAAGAATTTCAGCTATCTGATGGCAAGATTCTCCATGACGGGAGGAGTCTACTCCTATACAAAAGAAGCATTCGGCAGAGACCATGCCTTTATCAGTTCGTGGTTTCTGTGTTTATCATATCTGACGATTGTATTCCTGAACGGAACAGCACTGTTCTTTGTCGTCAGAATTCTCTTCAGCAATATTGCCCAGACCGGATTTCATTATACCGTTGCAGGCAACACGATCTATCTTGGGGAAACAGTTGTTTCCGTACTTGTTCTTGCCGGTACCGGTCTGCTGTCTGTGGCGGCAAAACCCCTGTTACAAAAACTGATGACGGTTCTTGCTGTCGTGCTTTTTGCAGGGATTATGATTATCGCAATTACCTGTCTGCCACGCTCTCTTGCTAACGGTGCATTGACATCATTTGGAACAGGAACAATCCATAAAAGCTATGCGATATTCAGTCTGATTATTCTTGCCCCATGGGCTTTTGTCGGATTTGAAATCACGAGCTTTGATACGGCACATTTTAAGTTTCCGATGAAAAAAACAGGTAGCATCCTTTGTACATCGATCATTGCTGCTACCTTGGCATATGTTTTAATGACATTTGCCAGTATATCCTGCATACCGGATGGTTTTTCATCCTGGCAGGAATACATCACCTCACTGAATGGCCTGAAAGGTGTTGTTTCCATACCGACGTTTTATGCGGCACAATCCATTCTCGGCACTTTCGGACTGGTTATTATGACAATTACAGCTGTTGCTTCTATACTGACGGGTATTATCGGCGGATATCGTGCTACGACAAGGGTTCTTTCAACAATGGCAGAGGATCAGATCCTTTCTGAAAAATTCTCGCAGACAACCTACAGTATTCTGTTTATCATGGTTGTTGCCATTCTGCTTTCACTGTTGGGAAGAAATACACTTACCTGGTTTGTTGATCTGACTTCATTCGGTGCAATTGTCGGGTTTGGGTATACTTCCGCTGCAGCTTACAAGATTGCAAAAACAGAAGGTAACCGGATGATCCGGATCAGCGGATTATGCGGTACATTGATTTCGATCCTCTTTGTGGTTGTTCAGCTTGTGCCTCGTTTATCTGCAATGGAAGCGATGGGAAGTGAAGCTTTCCTGCTTCTTTCCCTGTGGTGTCTTCTTGGATTTGTATTCTATTGGCGTACTGTTACCCGCAGTTCCCTGACGGAATACAGCGGCATATCTTCTTCCGGTATTATTCTGTTTGTTCTCTTGATGTATTCAGCTTTGATGTGGCTGGCAAAACGGCTGATGTCTGCGGAAACCCTGCCGCAAATGCAGCATGACCTCATAATATGGGGAAAGGTTCTGCTTTTAATTATCTTTGTCGGTCTGGCTGTCATGATCTATGTACAAAATGTTGTTAGGGAAAAACATGAAGCTATTGAAAGAGAAAAAATACATGCGGTGGAAAGCAGCCTTGCCAAGAGCCAGTTTCTCTTTAACATGTCTCATGACATTCGTACACCGATGAATGCCATTATCGGATATACCAATCTTGCAAAGGAAGAGACAAATGTTGATACAATAAAGGAATACCTGAATAAGATTACCGGTTCCAGCCAGCATCTTCTGGCTTTGATCAATGATGTATTGGAAATGAGCAGAATCGAAAGCGGAAGGAGTGAACTGGAATATATGCCGGCGGATCTCTGCCAGCTTTTTGAGAGTATAGGGGATCTGTTTACAGAACAGATGAAACAGAAGAATATGCAATTTCAGGTGCATACCGGACAGGTACAGAACCGCTATGTATGGTGTGATAAGAAAAACCTCAATCGTGTGTTATTGAATATATTAAGCAATGCATATAAATTCACACCGGAAGGAGGTACGATCACTGCATCATTATGGGAAGTCGGTACTGATGAAAACGGATATGCATCCTATGAGATGCGTATTCAGGATAACGGTATAGGCATGTCCAAAGAGTTTGCCGAAAAAATCATCTTTTGCAGAAGTGGGATAAAAAGAAGCTATTTATCAGAAGACTCATCATCCTTGCGTTTATAAAACTCCCTATATCTCAACCGTGTTCTGCATTTGATTGCCATCTCCAGAAACAGCTCTACCTTTTTCAG
>JAFYCG010000253.1 GCA_017539825.1 Solobacterium sp.
GTTTTTCCTGATTCTTTGCCACATGATATGCATGTTTGACAAGTTCATCCACACCCTGGTTTTTTGCCGCAGAGATCGGTACAACCGGAACACCCAACATAGCTTCCATGCGGTTGATATCCACCGCTCCGCCACTGCCTGTCATTTCATCCATCATATTCAATGCCACTACCATCGGAATACCCATTTCCAATAACTGCATCGTCAGATACAAGCTTCTTTCAATGCTTGTGACATCCACGATGTTGATGATTCCCTTAGGTTTTTCCTGTAATACAAAATTACGGGAAACAATTTCCTCATTCGAGTATGGTGACATGGAATAAATACCGGGAAGATCCGTAACTAAAGTATCCGGATATCCCTTGATAACACCGTCTTTGCGGTCAACCGTCACACCCGGAAAATTACCTACATGCTGGTTGGAACCGGTCAGCTGATTGAATAAGGTTGTCTTACCGCTGTTCTGGTTTCCTACCAACGCAAAGGTAATCTGTGTTCCTTCGGGAAGAGGATCTCCGCTCCCCTTTGGATGGTATTTTCCTTCTTCACCAAGACCGGGATGTTCAATCTTTTCCCTTTTCACACGAACTTTTTCTTGCTCGATTTCCTGTTCATCCATCAAAGAAACTTCAATCTTTTTGGCATCATCCACTCGCAAGGTTAATGAATATCCATGAATATTCAACTCCATCGGATCTCCCATCGGTGCAAGTTTCACAAAAGAAACCTCCGCACCGGGGATAACCCCCATATCCAGAAAATGCTGGCGAAGATCCCCTTCTCCTCCAACAGTTTCTATTCTGACTCTTTGTCCTGCTTTTATCTCACTCAGATTCATAAGTACACCTGCTTTGCCCTATGATTATATAACAATGTTAGTTATAATTAACAGTATAATTATCACAAAATATAGAATGTTTTTTGCTCTGTCGTTTATAATAGGTTATATCAGGAGAATTCTATGAGAGTACCGTCATCCGTTATTTTCTTACCATGTACCGATATTCAAAAAACAGTTCACTTTTATCATGAACTGTTAGGTTTGCCTATTGAGCAGAAACAATCTGACAATTTATTTATCTTTGATACAGGATATGGGTATTGGGGATTTTGCCAATACAAAGACAGCAGAAAACCATTATCCGGCCCTCAAGGTGTATGTTTGTCCATCAACCTGAACTCTAATGAAGAAGTTATACAGAAATACGAAGAAATAAAAGATGCCTGTACTGTATACAAAGCACCTGTTCAGCATCCGGATTTCCCTGTTTTTTCTTTCTTTATTCTCGATCCGGACGGTTATCTTGTAGAGTTTCAAAAAGTTGCTTAATTCAATGTATGTTCTAATTTATTATGAGGATAATCTTTCATCATGAAGGCAATGAGGAATCTGATAAGTTAAAAAAGATATCGGACGATTGTCCGATATCTTCTTTTTCTATTATAGCTTTGATGCGTAAGCCATTGTTTCAAGAATCTGATAACGATCCATCTGCAGGCTCTTCTTCATTTGCAATGCTTCTTCGATCGGAATATCTACAATGCTTCCTTCTTTTGTACCGATGATGACGTTGAGTTTTCCTTCTGCCATTGCCTTAACAGCGTAGTAACCCATTCTTGTTGCTGTTTCACGGTCTCTTCCGTTTGGTGATCCGCCTCTCTGGATATGTCCTAATACGGTAACTCTAGGATCAATGCCGACACCATCTTTAATGATCTTAGCGATGTCATATGCATTACCTACGCCTTCTGCCACAACAACCATGAAGTGTGTATTTCCTGCAAGTCTTGCATTCTGAATTCTTTCGATGAGATCCTTCTGTACATCCAGTTCTCTTTCCGGAACAAGAACAGCAGTAGCACCGACAGCGATACCTACATACAGTGCCAGGAAACCGGCATTTCTTCCCATAACTTCAACGACAGAGCATCTTTCGTGGGACTGCATTGTATCACGGAGTTTATCGATACATTCAATTGCCGTATTGCATGCAGAGTCAAATCCGATCGTGTAGTTGGAACATCCGATATCATTATCAATTGTTGCAGGAACGCCGACTACAGGAACACCGAGTCTGGATAATTCCAGTGCGCCTCTGAATGTACCGTCTCCACCGATTGCAATAATACCGTCAATACCAAGCATCTTGCAGGTTGCAACAGCTTTCTGTCTTCCTTTTTCCGTCATGAAGTCTTCACTTCTTGCAGTGTACAGAATTGTACCGCCTCTTGACAGAATTCTGCTGACACTCTGACTTGTCAATACAGTAAAGTCACTGTTGATCAAACCCTGCCAGCCTCTGCGGATACCAATGCATTCCATCCCATAAGAATGCGCAGTTCTAACGACAGCACGTACTGCCGCGTTCATTCCAGGAGCATCACCGCCACTGGTCAGAACACCAATTCTTTTCATTTTCTTCTCCATTGTATTGTCTCCTTTCGTTGAAGTTAATGAGCTGATAATTGTGTTGAATTTCAATGATAAAACGTGCTTTTCTTATGATTTGCACGAACAAAAATCTTCTGTATTTATTATAGCATTCTCCTATTATCTTGAAACATTTTTTCTGAAAATCATGACTTTTCTCATAATGAATCAAATTGTTTTTGTATTTGGCAAGAGCTCTTTTTTGTCTATAAAAAAGATATTCTTTTTTTTATATACTTTAATGTAATATAATATTTGTATTACAAAAAAGGATAGTGAAAATATGATCAGAATAGCAATTTGTTGTGGAGAAGGCTTCTCTTCCGGTTTTTTATCCAGACATCTGGCCAAATCCACTATGGCTGAAAATCTACAGAACGAGGTGTCATTCATTTTTATTCCTTTCTTTCAGCTCTACGACAGGCAGGATGAAGCGGATATCGCAATGTACATGCCACAGGTAGAGCCAAAGGTATTAGGAGACAAAAGAGAATACAAAATCCCTCTGTATCCAATCCCATACAAAGTCGTTATAAAACCTACCGCAAGAGATTATCTGGAAGATGCAGAAGATATTCTCGCATTAGCAAACGGCAAAGGCGGATACATCCGTTTCATGGATGAAGAAAGAACCTATTACATCAACCGTCTGGAATCTCACAGAAAATACATCAGCAAAAAGAAGAAAGGTTAATCATATGATTTATGTAACAGGCGATATTCACGGATCCATTGATATCCGTAAATTAGATAAAAACAAGGTTACTGAAAAAATCACAAAAGATGATTATCTGATTATCTGCGGTGACTTCGGTCTGGTATGGAATTACAAAAAGGAAGATTCAAAGGAACGCAAATGGCTGAAATGGTTAAACAACAGGCCATGGACAACATTGTTTGTTGACGGAAACCATGAATGCTTCCCGAGATTAAACAGCTTTCCTGTTAAGGAATGGCATGGAGGAAGAGTTCATGAAATCCGTCCGAAGGTTCTGCACTTAATGCGCGGAGAAATATTTGAGATTGACGGCAATACTATTTTTGCGATGGGTGGTGCCTCCTCCCATGACAGAGGTCCTGTAGTAGGTGATACGGAAGTTGTCAGAGGCAAGTCCTGGTGGCCGGAGGAAATCCCTTCGGATGAAGAACGTGCCTTCGGTTTCAATAATCTCGAAGCTCATGGTTTCAAAGTCGACTACATCATAACCCATTGTCTGCCGAATACCTTCCAGGGTTATATCAAGCAGGGAACATTCCCGAACGATCTTCTGACAGAATATTTTGACTATGTCAATGAAATGACAACCTACAAGCATTGGTATACAGGACATTATCATGTCAATGTGGATATCACAAATAAACTGTCTGTTCTTTTCTCAAGAATTGTACCGATCGGCGGCAATGTTGCACAGGCAGAACTGATCATGGGCATTCCCAAATACAGGCTTGGTGAAACCGTCATGGTCATGCATGATGGCGAACCTTGTATGGGCAGAATTGAAAAGCTGCATCCGTTTGGTCCTACAATCTTCAAGAACGACGAGCCATATTACGATGTGGCAGTGTATTGTGAAGAATTCCCGGATGTCATTGAACGTGTAAAAGAAACCGCAATATTAGAAAAGAGTTTGATGGGGTAATAATATGAGAATTGTATTTGTGATCGGTCCGGCTTTCTCCGGTAAAAGCATGTATGTCAACAGGAATTTTCTGTTCGCCAAAAACATCACCATTAAGAAATTTGCAGACATTGCCGAAGTGGCAGATTCCAATGAAGAACTGGAAGAACTGGCTCGTAATGCACAGGAATATTGTCGTGAGGCTTTGATCAATTCCATTCAATCCGCAAAAGAGGATGATACGATTGTTCTGGAACATCCGTTACTTCACAAAGATGAAAGAGAATTCTTTATCAAGGGAATCCGTGAAGTTACCGATGCACCGATAGACTGTTATCTGATGTCACCGGATGAAGAAACAGCTAAAAAGCTGACAATCTACCAGCCTTCCCTGTTAAGCATCTATCATTTTGACAAGCAGCAGATGGAAGAACCGACAGTAGATGAAGGCTTCAATACTGTAACGATTGTCCCTTACGAATTCATAGATTAACAAAGCCGTGCAATCACACGGCTTTTTATATACTCATCTGTAAATCCACATGGAAGGTATGAGAAACAGATACGGTGCAGTAAATATGGCAAGATACAATGCGATCTTATTCACCTGTTGTTTTGTCAGTTCTTTGTCTTTTCCCAGCATCCATCGATTCAGGAAATAAATACATACACCTGCAATGACAATTCCTGCAACAATCAACAGGAAACTATATATATTCACAAACGGATTCCAGTTAATACCGTTAATCAATTCATACAAATCCCTGTTTCCCTGCCGGTCCACTATCAATTCTGTTCCTAACAGAAATGCGGCACCAATCAAATCGGAAAGAAAACCGATAATGCATATTTTCCAGGAATGCCGTAATGCTTTCTTTCGATAGTCCTCTATGTCAAGATATTTCATCGACAATCGTGTTACCAGATAATCAATCAGATAATTCGCCGGTATCAGAAGCAGCCACAAATATGTCGGAAAAAAGATCAACATCCAGATCGGAAATAAAATATTATAGAGTCTATATGTCCTTTTCATCTTTGATTGCTCCTTATAAATACAGTACCTTTATTCACACCGTTTACATCAGATTCAATCACCGTATAAACATCTTCTTCAGGATCATAGGTAAATATTAAGTAAGAATCTTCACCAAGGATATCTCCGAAATACTGAGCTTCCTTCTCCGCTTTAGAATCTTCTTCCAGATCCGGATACATCATTCCTTTGTATATATAGTTTTCCTGCTGAATTTCAAAAGAGTAGTTTCCGAAGTTATTCGCTTCATAGACACAGAGTATATTTCCATCCCCTTCATACAGAAGACCTTCTTCTGATACTTCATTTTCTGTTTGCGGAGATACATTCCGATCCATCAATGCTGCATAACCGGTCTGTTCAATGATCTCCTGTCCGTCATCGGAAAGGATAAAATCCATCATCTTTTGAACATTCGGTTTTTGATTGGATTCCAATGTTGCACAGACAAGATCCACCGTAGCTGGATAGGTTCCGTTCTTTATGTTTTCTGTATCAGGATATACACCATCTACAGACAAGATTTTGACATGTTTCTCCTGATTTAATCCTGTCAGAAAATATTTAAATGTATAACCGATTGCACCTGCTTCATTGTTGTACTGGGCTACCTGACGGACTACACCTCCCATCGGTCCTACATTAATAAACTCCACGGTTTTGGGATCAGCCATTTCGACATCTCCCATAAAGTAATGCATGCATACCTGCGATCCGGAATTCTCGGGTCTTTGGAATGCAACGATCTTTTCATTCTTTCCGCCCAGTTCCTTCCAGTTCCTGTAATCTCCATGATAGATGCCTCTGATCTGATCCGATGTCAGATTATCCACCGGATTATCCTCTTCCACAAAGAAGATAAAAGCTTCTTTACCGATCGGTGTTGTCAGAATGCTTTCTTTCATATCTGTGGCGTATGTCTTCTGTTCTGCGGAAGGTCTGGCGCCAAAGACCATATCCACTTCATGATCAACCAGACGATAGTATGCTTCTGAAGAGTTGGTGAATGTGACATATTTTCCGTTATTGAAATAGACATTCAACATTTCCTCCTCTATTTCCCCTTTTTTATTCCATGCGTCTTCCGCTTGATCATGATACTCTTTTTCAATCACATCGATATCTTTGTATGCGGCTAATGCCAGTGCACTGTAGACCGGATAACATGCTTCCGCACCATCTAAAACAGGAAAATCTTCTTCCAATGTCAACGATGCATCATGATCCGGTTTATACAGCTTATCGGAATCATATACATGATATCCTGTAAAATCCGTAGAAGAATATCCGTTCATGTAATCAAAACCATGACCAAGATATTTATTCCTGTCATTTTCCTGTTTTTTATGCCATAATGCAATTCCGCCGGCCAATACAGCAATAACCAGACAAATGATGATGATTATATTCCTCTTTTTCATATGACACTTCCTTCTATTCCGATCTGTTTCATATATTGCCTAATTTCATCCAGGTCAAAGGAAGAAATCATTCTTCCGTCCTTTGGATCCAGTAACCTGTAATGCTGGGAAAGAATATTCTGCTGAATACGATATCCATTCATTTCTTCAATCACTTTCCACCAGATTTTTCCTCCCATTGTCATCGGATAAGTAACATCTGTATTTTCAAAAGCAATCGCTTTGATCATATCAGACAATTCCCCGCCGAATGCATTCTGCAGAACCTGGCTTTGCGAAAAAATCGTACAGAGTGTAACGCACTCCGTCCAGTTCAGTAATCTTCTTCCTTTTTCGCTCTCCACCAGGGATTTCTTTGATATTCCGATAACATTTGCCATCTGATCCTGTGAAAAACCGTATTCCACACGAACCAGCTTGCACTTATCTGTAATCGATTGAATGAGATCTTGTTTTTCCATTTTTACCATCATAGTGTAATTTTACACTATTTGATAATTTTTACAACTATTTGCTTGAAATATTTATATGATTTCCTTACCATTAACTTTAAAGAAGCATGAGGAGGAATACATCATGGAAATCTACATGAACCGTAAAGAAATCCAAAGAGGTAACTGCAGCACGGTGATCATCGGCAAAGATGTCTCCTTAACCGGCAATATCCTCATGGGGCATAATGAAGATGATGAAGTTTCTCTTGTCCAGTCTCATCTTGTTCCCCGTACAAAACATTCTCCCAATGAAACCATCACCTTTGATGACAGCTCTGCCATCCTTCCCCAGGTGGAAGAAACCCTTTCCTTCTATTGGTCGGAAGTTAAATGTGAAGGCGGCATTTCTTTTGCGGATTGCTTTGTCAATGAATGCGGTGTCGCAATTGTTTCCGATTCCTGCCGGAAATCCAGAGAAGCAGATGAAGGCAAAGAGCCTGTTCTTGCCTATGCATTACGAAGACTCGTTGCAGAAAGAGCACACACTGCAAGGGAGGGTGTACACATTGCAGCGGAATTGATTGAAACCTATGGCTACTGTTCTTCCAGAACATACCATATTGTCGATAAAGATGAGGCATGGTGCTTAGCTGTTCCCAAAGGTTTCCGTTGTGTTGCCAAAAGAATACAGGATGATGAAATCTATTTCATTCCCAATCACTTTGTCATTCATCAGATTGATTTACATGATACAGATAACTATTATGCCTCAAAAGATATTGTTTCCTTTGCGGTTGAACAGGGATGGATCAAAGAAGATGAAGAATTTGATTTTGCCAAAGCGTATCAGGAAAATGAAATAAAAGCGGTAAATTGTTGTCGGTCTCTCGATGCATGGAAAAAACTGGCGGATATGGATTTAAAAGAAAAAGATATGAGAATGGATA
>JAFYCG010000254.1 GCA_017539825.1 Solobacterium sp.
AGAAGGAAAGACAATCCGCAAGATCATTGTGATCCCGGATAAGATCGTCAACATCGTTGTCGGATAAAAATCAGAAACAGGTTTTGAAACAGTGGTTTCACAGCCTGTTTTTTGTTATAATCTTTGGGTTAAAGCGTATGAAAGAGTTTAAAGTATCGATTGATGCATTTGACGGTCCTCTGGATCTCATGCTGCATCTGATAAAAGAAAAAGAACTGGATCTGATGAACCTGGATATCAATGTCCTCACCGATCAGTATATTGCCTATCTTGAAAGCATGGAAACCCTGCATCTGGAAATCGCAGGAGAGTACCTTGTCGAAATGGCAACATTGATCGAGTACAAAAGCAAGCGCATGATTCCCGGCAATAAGGATGAAATCGACAGTGAATATGAGGAAGATCCAAGAGAAAGGCTGATTAAGAGACTGTTAGAATACCAGCAGTTCAAAGAGGCAAGTGCGTCTTTGAATGCCATGTTTGAAGAAAGACAGAAGATGATGACACGTCCCTTGTCTGAAGAAGCTGAGCAGTTCATGGTTGCCGAGGAGGAACAGTACAGGGGCAATCCGTATGAACTGATGAAGGCAATGCGCAAATGCATGATGCGCATGCAGCTTTCCAAGCCGATTGAAACGAAGTATACCGTCAAGGAAATGTCCATGGAAGACAGGGAGCTGGAAGTCAGGGCAATGCTGGATAAGCTTCCCAACACATTCCGTTTTGAATCATTGCTGGAAGACTGCAAAGATGTGCCGATGTTTATTGTGACATTTTTATCGGTATTGGATCTTGCCCGTCAGCATATACTGTATTTTACGATTGATGAAGAAGAAAACATCTGGTTTTCTAAAGGGGTGGTTGCATGAATGAAGAAGAGATTCTGGAAACAGAAGATAATGCATCTGTTCTTGATGCGGATTATGATGATGAAGAAGATGAAGAGGAAACCTATGATGACGGATTCATCCATATGGCTTCTGTTCTTGAAGGACTACTGTTTCTGACAGGTGATGAAGGCATCACTCTGGAACAGGCAGCCAATGCCCTGGAAACAGATGAGGAATATGTCGAAAAGCTGTTTGACTATCTGCAGAAATACTATCTGCAGGATAACAGGGGAATTGAAATTGCAAGATACGGTCTGACTTATCGTTTCTTAAGCAAGGCAAGTGTTCATGAGGCTGCCAAAAGACTGTTTCAGATTACCAAAACAAACAAGCTCTCACAGGCTGCTTTGGAAACACTGGCTATCATCGCCTACAAACAGCCGATCACAAGAGTAGAAATTGAAGAAATCCGCGGTGTTGGTGCAGATGTCATGCTGAGAAAACTGGAAGCCAGGGGTTTGATCAAGGAAGACGGCAGAAGCGATGCACCCGGCAGACCGATCCTGTATTCCGTTACGGAAGAATGCATGGATGCTTTCCAGCTTCTGAGTCTTGACGAGCTTCCGGAACTTCCGCAATTTGATGACAATGAGGAAGAGAATAATGACCTGTTCGTCCAATAAAGTATTACTGGCTGCTGCCTGTCTTCTTGTTTGCGGCTGTGCCGCAAAGGAAGAAGAAAAAGAAGTGGAAGCATCTGTAAGCCAGCAGGCGGAATATGCCTGCAGAATCATTGATTCCTATGATTATCATCAGTCTGTTCCGCAGGATCGAAAAGCAGACAGCGAATATCTTTCCGACAGCTTCTTCGGCGGAGATTCACGCATGGGAGCGCTTGTGCTGAACGGCGAATTAAAAAACAGCGGTGCGGAAATCTACTATGTAACTTCCTTGAATATTTTCCGTATTGATTCCATGCAGGTTGACAACAATGAAGAGGAGAAAACCCTCTATGATCTGTTGATGGAAACGGATAAACATCATATCTATCTGATGCTTGGAATTAATGAGATCCGCTATAATACGTTTGATACGCTGATTGAACAATACCAGTGGATTATTGATGAAATCAGAAATGCTCATCCGGATGTGCATATTTATATCATGCTGGATTATCATCCGAGATCTGTTTCCGGATTGACATTGGAAGAGTTAAACGCTAAAGTGGATGATGTCAATTCGAAAATGATTGATCTGGCTGTCAGAAACAAGTGTTATTTTCTGGATATCGATGAAGCATTATGTGATGAAACCGGTATTATACGGGAAGATTATGTATTTGACGGCCTGCATCTGAATGTAAATGGTGAAGCAGCTTTGGAAGAATACCTGCTGAGCCATAAAGTATCGGAGGAGGATTATGTTAAAGAATTTTGTGAGTAGCTTATTGGTTATATGCATGCTGGCGGGATGCGGCGGATCTGAAAAGAACAGTTCTGTTGCAGAAAAAAAAACGCAAAATGCAACAGCTGTTGCTGCGGATATCGTGGAAGATCTGAATCTTAAGGATTCCATGGAAGAGGTCAAAAAAAGAGTTGTTAAAGGCATGTTTTTCCAGGGAGAAGATGTAACGGATAATGCCTGTGTGTATTTTTCAACCACCAGCGGAAATTCGGATACGGTAGGCGTATTTATCAGCGATGATACTGCTTCCATCCTTGATTATCTGCACGATTATCTGGAAGAGCAGAAAGCACAAACACAGACCTATTATCCAGAAGAGGTATTTAAAATCTCCAATGCGATTGTAGATGAAAACGGATCAATGGTGATTCTTGTCATCTGCAACAACATCGAAGAAGCCAAAACAAAAGTGACGGAAGTATTAGGTAAATAAAGAAGGAGAAAATCATGATTGAAAGGTATGCAAGAAAGCAGATGACAGACATCTGGACTGAAGAGGCAAAATTCCAGGCTTGGCTCGAAGTGGAAATCTTAATTGATGAAGCATGGGCAAAACTCGGTGAAATTCCGATGGAAGATGTTGACAAGATCAGAGCGAATGCGAAATTTTCCGTAGACAGGATTTTGGAAATTGAAAAGGAAACAAGACATGATGTCGTTGCTTTCACAAGATGCGTATCCGAAAGTCTCGGCGAAGAAAAGAAATGGGTACATTACGGTGTAACCAGCACGGATATCGTTGATACGGCTAACGGTTTGCGCTTTAAAAAAGCAAACGAAATCCTTCGTAAGGATATTGTGGAATTCATGGAAATCCTGAAGGAAAAGGCATTGGCATATCAGGATACAATCATGATGGGCAGAACCCATGGTGTACATGCGGAAATCACAACTTTCGGCATGAAATTTGCCCTGTGGTATGAGGAGATGAAACGAAATCTCGAAAGATTTGATCTTGCTGCAAAAGATGTTGAAGCAGGCAAGATTTCCGGAGCTGTCGGCACGTTTGCCAATATTCCGCCGTTTGTACAGGATTATGTCTGTGAGAAGCTCGGCATTCAGTCTGCCAATATTTCCACACAGGTTTTACAGAGAGACAGACATGCGCATTACTTTGCAACACTTGCTTTGATCGGTTCTTCGATTGAACAGATGGCTACGGAAATCCGCCATCTGCAAAGAACAGAGGTCAGAGAAGCTGAAGAGCATTTCAACAAAGGACAGAAGGGTTCCAGTGCAATGCCGCATAAGCGTAATCCGATCGGTTCCGAAAACATCTGCGGTTGTGCAAGGGTGTTAAAGGGCTACATGATGACAGCGTATGATGATGTTGCCTTATGGCATGAAAGGGATATTTCCCATTCCAGCGTGGAAAGAATCATTGCACCGGATGCAACAGAGCTGCTGGATTACATGCTGAACAGATTCGGCAGAATCTTAAAGAATCTGACCGTCTATCCGGAAAACATGAAGAAGAACATCTGGCTGACAAACGGTGTTATCTTCTCACAGAGATTCATGCTGAAGCTGATTGAAAAGGGCTGGACAAGAGAAAAAGCATATGATACAGTACAGCCGCAGGCAATCAGAGCCTGGGAAGAAAATCTCAATTTCAGAGACTTGATGGAAGCTGTTCCGGAAGTCACAGATACACTGACACCGGAAGAGATCGAGGATTGTTTTGATCCTTACTATCATGTCAAGAATGTCAAAGAGATTTATAAGAGAGTAGGATTGCTCTAAAAAGAAATTAAAGGAACGTGATAAGATGAAGCTGTAATTCATTTCAGGAAAAAAAGAAATATTTTCATGATCATTGGATTGATCATTTTCTTCCTGCATCTGAATTACATGACTCTTAAAAAACAGTCTTGTTTTTCTGCATGCAGGAAAGCAGGACTTTTATTTTTTCAGGAGTGAATGATGTTTCAGATTAAAAATGTCAATATTGAACATATACAGGATAACAGAATCCTGTTAAAAGATTTTTCCCTTGTCTTAAATGAGGGAGATAAGGCAGCTGTTATCGGCGAGGAAGGAAACGGAAAATCGACGTTGTTGAAATGGATCCATGATGAAGATCTTGTTTCCTCTTATGCCAATGTCACCGGTGTAAAGCTGAATCTCAATCAGAAAACGGGATATCTTCCGCAACAACTTCCGGTGGAGGATGGAGCCAAAACCGTGTTATCCTTTCTCAATGAGAATGATCTTCTTGTGGAAACAGGATGGGAAATGGTGGATGATATCGCCCGTGAAATGTATCTGGATACGGATCTTATCTACAGTGAACAGAAGATGAATGATTTATCGGGCGGTGAAAAGATAAAGATACAGCTTTTTAAAATCCGTCTGCAGGATCCGGATGTACTGTTGCTGGATGAGCCGGGAAATGATCTGGATATCGAGACACTGGAATGGCTGGAAAAGATGATCCTTAACACCAATCATCCGGTTATGTTTGTTTCCCATGATGAAACCATTCTGGAAAGAACCGCCAATCGGATCATCCATATCGAACAGTTAAAAAAGAAGCAGGAATGCCGGCATACTATTGCCAATGTCGGCTACAGAACCTATGTTTCTCAAAGAGACGTATCTTTTGTCAAACAGGCACAGCAGGCTGCAAGTGATAAAAGGGAAGATGCAAAGCGGATGGAGAGATACCGCCGGATTGAACAGAAAGTCAGTCATGAGCTCAATCATGTTTCCAGACAGGATCCCCATGGCGGACAGCTGTTAAAAAAGAAGATGAAAGCCGTAAAATCCCTGGGAAAAAGATTTGACAGAGAAAGAGAAAACATGAGGAGGATGCCTGAAAAGGAGGAAGCAATTCTGTTCTTCTTTGAAGACATATACCTGCCGAAAGACAAAATGATTCTCGATCTGCATATATCTCCGTTTATGATCGGTGAGAAAAAGCTGTGTGAGGAAGTGCATTTACAGGTATACGGTCAGGATAAAATCTGTATCATCGGCAGAAACGGTTCAGGCAAGACAACCCTGATGAAAGAGATTTACCGTTCTTTAAAGGACAGAGAGGATATCCGTATCGACTATATGCCACAGAACTACAGAGATCTGATGAATATGGAATTATCACCTGTGGAATTTCTTTCTGATGGAACAAGGGAAATGACTACGAAAGTCATGACGTATCTTGGTGCGATGAAATACACATCCGATGAGATGAATCACAAAATCCGTGATCTTTCAGGCGGACAGCAGGCAAAACTGTTCTTTTTAAAAATGAATCTGGACAGATGCAACGTACTTCTTCTGGATGAGCCGACCAGAAACTTTTCCAGCCTGTCATCACCGGTAATCAGGAATGTCTTGCAGGAATTTCATGGCTGTATCATCTCTGTTTCCCATGACAGAAAATATATTGAAGAAGTGGCAGATACAGTATATGTTTTATCAGATGCCGGCTTCGTAAAGAGATAAAGCTCCTTTTTGCACAAAGGAGCTTTTTAAAAAGAAGATCACCATTGATCATGGTCATCTTCTTCATGAATATACATTCTTTTTTCGTAAGTATCGTTTTTCAACATGCTGCGGTCAGCTGCAGTTAATATCCTGTTGTTGAGGGAAAGAGATTGTAATACTCCTTTGATTTTGTGTGCATCCACCGCATAATATGTTCCGTCATCTTCATATTCGCTTTTTGCTGTCATATGAATCTGTGTACATCCGGTACCGGTTAAGATCTTTTTTGCATTCTTCTGATTCACACCGCCGCCGGGGAGTATTTCAATCTGATTGCCGTAATTCTTCTGCAGATCATGGATTAATGCGATACCGTTTTCCGTAGATGGCTGCTGTCCGCTTGTCAATATACGGTCAACCTTGCATGCGATCAATGTCTGTATTGCTGTTACAGGATCAGTAGTGTTATCAAATGCCTTATGGAAAACAGCTTCCTTTCCATAGGAATGAATCAAAGATACCATTCTTTCCGTAAAATCCTGATCAATCGTATGGTCTTTGTTTAAGGAACCGAATACGATACCATCGGCATTGTTTTGCAGAAAGATCTTTGCATCATTGTACATCGTTTCTTTTTCATAATCATTGTACATGAAACCGGCACCTCTTGGTCTCACCATACAGATGATCTTTTTGTCTGTTGCTTTTCTTGCTGAAAGGAAAGTCTGCAGGGAAGGAGTCAATCCGCCAAGTTCAAGTGCACAATTGAGTTCAATCCGGTCAACTTCCTGAACAGAAGAAGCATTGATAACATCCGTTAAGGATCCGCAACAAATTTCAACGATAATACCTTCGATCATATTAAATCCTTCAGAATGATATTTGCGTTTCTTTCCGGACCGGTGGAAACAAGAGCAATGTCCGTTTTACAGTAATCCTCAATAAAGCGGATATATTTCTGACAGTTGACAGGCAGTTTGTCAAACTCAGTGATGTTGGTGATATCTTCTGTCCAGCCGTCAAATTCCTTGTATACCGGTTTTGCAGCAGCATAATCCTTTAAGGATGCCGGTACGGTTTCATAATATTTACCGTTGATGTCGTATCCGACACAGACAGGAAGCTTTTCATATCCTGTTAAGATGTCGATCTTGGTTAAAGCAATATCTGTCAGGCCGTTAATCTTGCATGCCTGTTTGACAACAGGAAGATCCAGCCAGCCGCATCTTCTCGGGCGGCCTGTTGTTGCGCCGTATTCACCACCGGTTTCACGCAGGCTTTCTCCGAATTCATTCAGCTGTTCTGTCACAAACGGTCCTTCGCCGACTCTTGTGGAATAAGCTTTGACAACACCGATGATGCGTTTGAGATGACGGAAGGAAACACCTACGCCTTCAAGAACACCGGCTGTTGTTGGAGAAGAGGATGTGACATAAGGATATGTGCCGTAGTTGATGTCAAGCATGTTTGCCTGTGCACCTTCAAACAATACGACCTTGTCCTCTTCCAATGCCTGATCCACTTTATCTGTCGCATCGATAATCATCGGTACGAGTTTTTCACGGATGGCCTTGAATGATTCAACCATTTCTTCATAATCGAACGGTTTTCCGTTGTAGATCTTGACGATTTCTTCATTTTTAATATCGAGTACGGTCTGCAGCTTTTCACAGAATACATCCCAGTCTCTCAAATCACAGACACGGATGCCGATTCTTGTATACTTGTCGGCATAACAGGGACCGATTCCGTTTTTGGTTGTTCCGATCTTTTTACTGCCGGCTCTTTGTTCCTGCAGTTCATCCAGATATACGTGATAGGGCATCAGAAGATGTGCACGATCAGAGATGCGGACATGATTACAGGTGCATCCTTCGCTTTCAAGAGTTTCCATTTCTTTCAGAAGGACAAACGGATTGATCACGACACCCGGACCGATAATGCACAATGCATCCTGATTCAGAATTCCGGATGGCAAAAGGTGTAAAATGGTCTTTTTTCCGTTAACCACTACCGTATGGCCGGCATTGTTTCCTCCCTGGAATCTGACGACCAGATTTACTTTAGATCCTAAAAGATCAACGACTTTTCCTTTTCCTTCGTCTCCCCATTGACTGCCTACAACGACATAACCTGCCATAAATTTTCCTCGCTTTCAACTGATATATCATAACATATTCGGTTAATTATGTTTAAGAAATCTATGATTTGGTGTAAAATTAATAGCCGAGGTGAAAAATATGAGTGAGAATAAAAATGCAGAAAACTGCAATCATGTATGTGAAGGATGTAACGTTGAAGGATGTGCTTCCCGCAAAGGACCGCAGAGTTTCAGAATTGAACCGCATCCGTTATCTAAAATCAAAAAAATAATCGGTGTTGTTTCCGGAAAAGGTGGTGTAGGTAAATCTTTCATCACATCTCTGCTGGCTTCAGAAATGCAGAGAAGAGGCAACCGTTCCGCCGTTCTTGATGGCGATATTACAGGACCGAGCCAGGCAAAGGCATTCGATATTCATGAAAAAGCTGCCGGTAACGGAGAATTAATTTTCCCGGCTGTTACTGAAAACGGCATTCAGGTCATTTCCACCAACATGCTGCTGGAAAGTGATGATCAGCCTGTGATCTGGAGAGGACCGATGGTTGCCAACATCCTGAAACAGTTCTATCAGGAAGTATTCTGGGA
>JAFYCG010000255.1 GCA_017539825.1 Solobacterium sp.
GACCGAAATGTGTCGGAATCTGATCCGGAAGCTGATCCCAGAAATATAACCCGATTAAAATCGGAAGCAGACACGCTAATGCCGTAATCAGAATATTCCATTTTTCATTCTTTAATCTCTCCATCAGAAACTCCTCTCAACGCATGAATCCATAATAATACCTCTTCCAATACGGAAGCATTTAACTCGTAATAGATGAAGTTTTTTTCTCTTGTTTCAAAGACAAGACCCGCCTTTTTCAAAATACTCAGATGGTAGGAAATCGTTGCACCGCTGACATCAAAACGGGCAACAATCTCTCCTGCTGCCATCCGTTTTTCTTTTAACATTGTCAGTATTTCCCTTCTTACCGGATCTGATAATGCCTTAAAAACATCCGCATATGCCATAAACTCTCCTATTTAGATTTTTCTCTAAACAGATTATAGGTATCCTGTATTCCCTTGTCAAGGTTTATAATGATACAGAGGTGTACCATGAAACAGATTTTATGCATCGGTGATTCCAACACATACGGCTATGATCCAAGATCATACTTTGGATCAAGATACCCGAAAGAAATAAGATGGACAGGCCTCCTGGAAAAGGAAGGCTGTAAAGTTATCAATGAAGGACAGAACGGATTATGCGTTCCCGCTTCCTTTCAGGAAACAGCGACTTCTGATCTGATCATTGTCATGCTTGGCACAAATGATCTGCTTCAGGGGAAAACGGCAGAAAAGACAGCTGTAAAAATGAAGCATTACCTGCAAACACTAAAAGAAAAAACAAGGTCCGCAATCCTGCTGATCTGTCCGCCGCACATGAAATACGGCGAATGGGTACAGACAGATGTACTTATCAAAGAATCAGCTCTTCTTGCGGAAGAATATAAAAAGATCGCAGATGAACTGCAGATCTTCTTCTTTGATTCTGAGAAATGGAATATAGAACTGGTCTTTGACGGCGTTCACTTTTCTGAAAAAGGACATGCCGCATTTGCGAAAGGACTATGTTCTTTTCTGTCATCTCTTTCTGAATAAACGAATCAGCAGACGAATGATCAGAATCACAAACAGGATTCCGCCCACCAGCATAAAGCCAAGGATCATAAGAACCGCAATCACTCCCGAATCCGTTTTTCTGGTGGGTTTTTCTATGGCACATAACGAGAATTCCAGATCCTTTTCAGGAAGTTCATCCAGATGTAAGGAATAACCGTTCTCATTTTTTTCAAAACCGTTTTCATCATTGATAAGATATCCCTGTGTGTTGACCTGTATGCTCAGATCATGAAATTCCTTCCATGCTGATGCCGGTGTCAACAGATACGTATAGGTATAGATGTTTTCATCATAACCGCCGTGAATAAACGGATACATCGGTGCGGTTACGGAATTGATGACTTCTTCCCCTCCTTCAAAATGGATACTATAATCAAACCACCATAACGCATCTCTTGATGTCGAAAGATATCTGTCGAATATTCCTTCGGAAGCGATCTGTTTTTTCATGGCAGCAGCCATGAAATTAAACCAGTCAACATCGGATACGGGATAGTCATTTTTAAAGCTAAGATAATAGTATTCCAGGTTTGATTCCTTGATTTCCTTTAAGGTCATTTCTCCCTTGATTTCATTTTTGTTTTCACTTGTATCATGAATAGACCAGACCGGCAATTCTTCCAATGGTTTTCCGATGACATATACACTGACAGGAACATCATTTTCCACATTCACGGACAACGTGAATTGTTCATTGTTTATCATCATTCCCTGCGCATCCATGCCGATCAGTCTTTCACTGCTTTGATTTGTGCCGGACCACTCCGCACAGACATAATATCCGCCTCCTGCTTTTTCCGTATTCGGATTAAACACATACTCATAAACCGGTGTTGCAGGGTCATATAAACCATCGGAAATATAGGTATCCTGCAATTGTGCAATATCATCATCCAGATGAAATTCCCCGCCATAGGAATATGTCAGACGCAATACTGCCTCTGTTTTTTCATTGTTTACGGTAATCGGATATTGTTCGATGTTCGGAAATAATAAGGAAGTGGAATTATAGGATGGATTGATCCTAAAAGGAAAGACTAATCTTGCATCAATCGACGTACTTTCCGGATTATAGAATGTATATTCGGCAGTAACAGAACCGTTATATGCATTGAATTCTTCTTCATCGGTATAAAAATCCTTCGGAAACTCCTGTACATTGAATGTCAGGTTTTCTTTTTTGACGAGGATCGGACAGTCTTCGTCCATGCCGTATACCCCGTTTTGTGTTTCCCCTTTCCACTCTTTCGGTACGGAATTGGCAGAAACAGGGATACAGAAAAAGGCAATCATCAGTGTGATAATCAATAGTTTTTTCATCCTTCAAACCTCATTCCCCTGAACTCTGCAGGGATATATTTTTCAAACTTCTCTTCATCAAATTCGATTCCCAGTTTTTCAAGCAGAACGGTGTTGTATTGTTCTGTTTTCAAATTATAGGATAAACTCCATAAAAGCCATGCATAATCATGCCATCTGTCCCCTTTGCCGGCATTTTCCACATCGATCAATCCGATGAATGCATTTTCTTGATTCACAAAGATATTGGGCAGACAAAGATCCCCGTGGACAAAGTCATCTCCTTTGCTTTCAAAAGAATCAAACGGGCACTCTTTCTGATCCAGACTTCTTAATATTCCGATCACATTCACAAGAACATCTGTCAATGCTTCCGGATCCTTCATGAACCTTTCAGCGATCAAAGAATCCCCCTGCAAAGCTGTCCGCAAATAATAATACCGGTTGTTTTCTTCCGTAAAACAGACACTTTCAGCAGATGGTATATACTTTCTCAGCCAGTCTGTTTTTTCCTTTTCTCTTTTCAGCTTTTCTCCGTCATTGCTGCATTTCAAAACATAGCGGTTTTCAAAGAGAAAGACACTGTCCCCGCTGCGGCCAATGTCATCTTTTTGATATGACAATCCCTTTACAATTTTTTCAATCACTTCAGGAAACATACAATCCACCTCATGCATGATTACCTGTTTCCTTGCACCATTTGGCAATCTCTTTGATCAAAGAAAGCGGAAGATGATCGGAATAAGGAATCCGGATCGAGCCTTTGGAGGCAGAGAGTTTGTTCTCCTTTAACTGATCGGCAAAATGCGCAACTGCCTCAGGCCCCGGATACAATCCGATATGTTTTTTGTTGGCGGCAAAATGAATGATATTGTACTTGTCATGCCATGTCGGCATGCTCCAAGAGATCTTTTCGGTTGCATCAGGCAATGCCTCATGAATTGCCTGATATACCTGATAGAGATTTTCCCTGACATCTTCATCCTGTGCTTCAATGTATTCCTGTATCGTTGAAGGTGCTTTACCACAATAATGCGACTGGTTTTCTTTTTTAAACACCCTGTTGCACTTCGGACATTTCCACATACTTTCAATCCTCCTCGATCTGATTCAGGTATGCCTGCATACTTTCATAATTGCCGGAACAATCGTTGTTTTTCGGGAAAGATTCTCTGCAAAGACAAAATACCTTTCCCCGTCATAATTATGGAAAATCCCATTCAGAAATTCTTCTGCATGGTTTCCATAAGCCATCATATACATTTTATTTTCCTTTTCATCATCTGAAAGGTTGTTGATGATGATAAAGCCCATGTCTGTTTTCAGGTTTTCAAATTCTTCGATCAAAACCGCATACATCCGATCACCAAGTTCTCTGCATTGTTCTTCATTTACGGCATTGACCACGCTGATGCAGAATGTTTTCCCATCGGTTTCATATTTCTTGTAATCGGAAAAGAATATGTCTTTATCACACAGATTGCCATAGGAAGCAATCGCCCCGGACATGTTCCGATAAAATGCATCAATATCTTTGATCTGTGCAATTTCTACAAGTTTTTCATAGGCATCCTGATCTTCCTTTGTAACATTACGCTTCATGTTTCTCGTATCGGAAAGAATCCCTGCCAGCATGATTCCTGCCATATCCCTTGGAATAACCACACCATGTGTCTGATATTGCAGAAAGACAAGCGTGGAAGCTGCACCTGCAGGTGCATCAATGATATTTCCCTGATTCACCACTTCCACATCCCCGATCTGATGATGATCGATGATCCCGATGACTTCCGCCTGATCCATGCCTTTCATGGCTTGGGCATAAGAACTGTGATCCACAAGGATAAACTTTTTTCCTTCTGCATGATCGATAATCACCGGTGCAGGAATGTTGAAATAATCCAGTACAAACTGTGTTTCCTGATTTACGGGTCCGCTGCTTGCTGCAGTGGCATTGACACCTGTTTGTCTTAACAGATATGCATAAGCAATGGCACAGGCAACAGAATCCGTATCGGGATTTCTGTGACCTGTTACGTATATATCCTGTTTAGATTCCATCTTTTATTCCTTTTCCAGAATCAGCTCTGCTGAGCCGTCTTCCAGAGAGTTATATTGATCAAGATGTATATGGCTGCCGCTTTGTTCATCGGCAAGCGTCAGCAGTATATTCGCCAGGGAAATCAGACCTTCACGATTTGCGGTAATACATGTTGATCCTCCGTCATTTTTTACAGTGATTTTAAAATTATCTTCCCATTTGATGTCCATTGATACTCTCCGTTATTATTCATCTATATTTCAATTATAAAGTAAATTTATGATGAATCCATCCAAAATCCCTTTTCTTTCTTATGATTTGAAGTAAAATAAACCAAAGGAGTTTTTTTATGAAAGTCAAAGATATCCTGAGCCAGGACACTGTTTCTGTTTCTTTTGAGGTATTTCCACCGAAAAAAATAGAGAGCTTTGATTCTGTCAAATCCGCAACCGAGGCCATTGCACAATTACATCCTGATTTCATGAGTGTAACGTATGGTGCTGCCGGAACAACCGCAGGTTTCACCATTGAAATTGCAGAGAATCTGCAAAATGCATATGGTGTTACCGTCCTTCCCCATTTCACCTGTGTTTCCGCAAAACAGGATACCGTTGAAGAAATGATCAAAAAACTGGAAGAAGACCATATTGAAAACATCATGGTGCTGCGCGGGGATATTCCCAAAGACGGCAAGCGTGAACATGACTTCGAACATGCTTCCGACTTAATTCGTTTTATCAAGGAAAGAACAGATCTCTGCATTGGCGGAGCCTGTTATCCGGAAGGCCATGTCGAAAGCACAAATAAAGCAAAAGATATCTACTACCTCAAAGAAAAAGTAGATGCCGGCTGTGATTTCCTCACCACCCAGATGTTTTTTGACAATAATATTTTATATAACTTTTTATACCGTATCCGTGAAGCGGATATTCATGTTCCTGTCATTGCCGGCATTATGCCGATCACAACCGCAAGACAGCTGGAAAGAAGCGTATCCCTTTCCGGTACAAATGTTCCGGAAAGATTCCGTGCCATCGTTGATCATTTCGGCACCAATCCGAATGCGATGAAACAAGCCGGTATCATCTATGCTTCTGAACAGATCATTGACCTGATTGCCAACGGCATCACGCATATTCATGTTTACACCATGAACAAGCCGGATGTTGCTGAAGGCATATTGAGAAACCTGTCCGAGATCATCAAATGATACAGCCCGACATCGATGAAATCAGACGTTATCTGGGCATGTCCAAAACCGCCCATGATCCCGTTACAGACGGAATGATTCAGGAATGTATTCAAAAACTGCAGGCTGTCATTCAGCCTGTTCATCTCTATGCATATTATCCGTTAACGATCACTGATGATACATTTCACTTTGCCTCCCTCTCCTTTTCCAGCAAAAGCTTGCAACGGAATATGGAAGGCTGTGAAGAAATCTGTGTTCTTGCCTGTACAATCGGCATCGGTGCAGATCGTCTGATCCGCAAAACAGAACTGACATCGATCAGTGAAGCTGCCGTCATGCAGGCAACTGCTTCCGCTATGGCAGAGGCATATTGTGAACATGTTAACGACTTGATCAAAGAAGAAACAGCCCAGAGAAATCTGTATTGCCGTCCCCGTTTTTCACCCGGATACGGCGATCTGTCACTGACATTGCAAAAGGATATCTTTTCCCTTTTGCACCTGACAAAAAACCTGGGCATAACCCTGAGTGAAAGCCTGCTCATGATACCGACCAAATCCATTACGGCTTTGATCGGGATTTCTGATACATGCAGATCTTTTACACAGAACCTATGCAATACCTGCAATATGCAGAATACTTGCAATTATCGAAGAAAGGATGAACTATGAAACATCTGAAAGAACGTTTGGGAAGAGAATGGCTCTTCTGCGATGGCGGAAGCGGAACAATCCTGCAAAAAAAAGGACTTCGTCCCGGTGAACTGCCGGAATCCTGGAATATCACCCATCAGGAAGAAGTCATGGATTTATATTGCGGCTATCTGAATGCAGGAAGCGATATATTTAATGCCAACACTTTCGGGGCAAACCGTTTCCATTATCCCGACAATCTTGAGGAAGTGGTTACCCAAGGCATCCTTCTGGCAAAAAAAGCCAGAAAGAAAACAGGAAGAGAAGATGCGTATATTGCCCTGGATATCGGTCCTACCGGAAAACTATTGGAACCGATGGGAGATCTTTCGTTTGATGAAGCAGTTGAGGCATTTGCGCAAATTGTCCAGATCGGTGTAAAGGCTGGTGCGGATCTTGTCTTAATTGAAACGATGAGTGACTCTTATGAGACAAAAGCTGCCGTTCTTGCGGCTAAGGAAAACTGCGATCTGCCTGTCTTAACGACCGTCACCTTTGACAGTAAAGGCAAATTACTGACCGGAGGCAATGTAGAATCGATTGTCAGCATGTTAGAGGGATTAAGGGTTGACGCTCTTGGCATCAACTGCAGCCTGGGTCCAAGAGAAATGCTTCCTATCATTCAAAAATTTACAGAAATATCTTCCCTTCCGGTCATTGTCAATCCCAATGCCGGATTACCCAAAACGAAAAACGGCATCACCTATTACGACATCGATGCAGAAGAGTTTTCCTCCTGTATGAGTGATATTGCCGATCTTGGCGTACAGGTGATCGGCGGATGCTGCGGAACAACTCCGAAGCATATTCAAAACACAATCGAAGCTGTTAGAAACAAAGCCTTTATTCCGGCAAGAAAAAAGACAAAGACCTTTGTCTCTTCTTATTCACAAGCCGTGGAAATCAACGATGTCACAAAGATTATCGGTGAAAGAATCAATCCTACCGGAAAGAAAGCCTTTAAACAGGCTCTGCGTGATATGGATATTGACTATATTCTCAAGGAAGGTTTAAAACAGGAGGATGCCGGTGCACATATCCTGGATGTCAATGTCGGATTACCTGAGATCGATGAACCGATGATGATGGAAATGGTTGTCAAAAGATTGCAGGCAATCACTTCCCTTCCTTTACAGATTGATACATCGGATCCTGCTGCTCTGGAAAAAGGCATGCGTTATTACAACGGAAAACCGATGATCAATTCCGTTAACGGTAAGAAAGAATCCATGGATATCATCTTCCCGCTGGTCAGAAAATACGGCGGTGTTGTGGTAGCTTTATGTCTTGATGAAAACGGCATTCCGGATAATGCAGACGGCCGAATTGCCATTGCACAAAAGATCCTGTCTGTGGCAGGAAGTTATGGCATCGATAAAAAAGATATCGTATTTGACGGTCTGGCAATGACCATCTCATCCGATACAAAATCTGCAGTTGTTACTTTGGAAACCATCCGCCGCATCCATGAAGAACTGGGATGTCATACGATTCTCGGTGTTTCCAATATCTCTTTCGGATTACCGCAAAGACAGATGATCAACTCGTTCTTCTTAGCCATGGCGATGGAAAACGGCTTGTCCTGTGCCATCATCAATCCGAATAACGAATCCATGATGTCCGCTTACAGAACAGCCAATGCATTATTGAACCATGACCCGCAATGTATGGAGTATATCGCTTCTTATGCCAATGCAACTGTAACGACCGTTACCACACAGAAACAGCCTGTATCCGAAACCGGCAAACCGGTACCGGTGGAAGGCATGAGTTTATTTACAAGCATTGAAAGAGGCATGGTAAAAGAAGCGGAAGAAGCAACAAAAAAAGAACTTTCCGAACAGAAAGATCCATTGGATATCATCAATGATATGCTGATACCGGCACTTGATAAAGTCGGACAGGGATTTGAAAAAGGAACCGTATATCTGCCTCAGTTATTAATGAGTGCAGATGCTGCCAAAGCGGCTTTCAGTGTTTTGAAAGAAGCGATGAAGGGTGAAGAGAAAGAGGTCAAAGGAACGATCATTCTTGCAACCGTCAAAGGCGATATTCACGATATCGGAAAGAACATCGTTAAAGTCATGCTGGAAAACTATGGCTATGAGGTCATCGATTTAGGCAAGGATGTTCCACCGGAAACGATTGTTGCTACAGCGATCGAAAGAAACATTAAACTGGTCGGATTATCTGCCCTCATGACAACAACCGTACCAAGCATGGAAGAAACCATCAAACTTCTCCGCAAGGAAAAACCGGATACAAAAGTAGTTGTCGGCGGTGCTGTTCTGACACAGGAATATGCCGATATGATCGGTGCGGATGCATACGGAAAAGATGCAATAGCAACCGTGAGATATGCCGACAGTGTATTTGAAAAGGAGTGAACACGAATTCACTCCTTTTTTACGATCTTATCAAGAGCATGCATCACCGGCTTATACAGCAACATGCAAACAATGAAATTGGATACACAATGTATGATGTCAAAGGGAATCCCTGATATCCACCACGCAAAAGCCATCTTCCAGCCACCGACCATGAAGGTGATGATCGCACAAAGAAAGCCGAACGATAAGCCAAACCCGGCAGCCATTAATGCATTGCTGAAAGGCGAAACAATCTTCTTTGTCAGATTTGTGATGCAGATCCATAAAGGCCATACAAAGAAGTAGGAAGCCACCCAGATTCCTGCACCCCACCAGGTCATTTCGATCAGGATAAAGGCTATGACGGAAGGAAGGGTCAGCTTCCAGCCGAAATGCCTTGTAAACACCATGACGAGCAATGTGATCAGTTCCACATTGGGAACCATGTTCAATGCCAGCTTTGCAGTCTCAAGAATGGCAGTCATTGCTGCCATCAATGTCAGATCTAAAACAAGATTTCTTTTATTTGACATTAATTTGCTTTTTCGTAGACAAAGGAATACTTATCCCCGTCAGCGACAGGCTGCTGATCTGCACCATACATGCCGTATTCATCATTCACATAGATTGCCCAATATGCTCCATCCGAATTGTAATCAGCTGTGATGCCGTTGATGGCTGTGATATAGAGTCCGTATTCGGAATCTGTTCCTTCATAAGAAAAATCCGTTGTCTTACTGATTTCATCCATGACTTCCTTCAGAAATTCCGCATCTGTTTTTTCACCATATGCCTTAATATCCCCTTTGTCGTCAACAACTTCCACAGTGACGGATTTCGATCCGCTCTGTGCTTTTGGACCGAATGCCTTATACAGACCGAACATAATTGCGATGGCAAGGATAATGCCGATCACGCTGTAGAGTGTTTTTTTGTTTTTCATTTGATTCCTCCCCTTCAGTATTCCTGAATTCTATACATAATGATATGCGGTTTCTGTTTTTTGTAAACTAACAAATGCAAAATCCATTATAATACAGTCATGGAAATCGGAATTCAGGAACATGCCCTCTTTTACGGGCTTCTTGCTAAAAATGCCTGCCTTCTTCTTGGTGAAGAAAAAGGAAAACAGATCATGCACGATATCACATATGCCTACGGATATCATCGCGGGGAAAGAATGCGCAATACCGCATTGCAGAGCGGCGACACACCGGATATGCTTGCGTATTTCGTCTATGGGGAGTGGAAAGGAAAACAGGGAGAAAACATCTCTTCCATGGAATACCGGAATGATTGCAGCATCTCCACCGTACATAAATGCGCATGGATTGATACTTGGCAGAAATATGACCTGATGGATTACGGGCCATTGTATTGCCGTGATATTGATGTGGCGATCAAGGACGGGTTTAACGGAGGATTTGATCTTGTTGTGGAAAAATCCAAAGGCAGAGGTGATGATGTATGCATCTTCCATTGGAGTCAGCCGGCAGATGCATTAAAACTGGCAGAGATCCGGAAACAGAATCAGGACCGTTTTATCAAGCCGTTCTCATTCCATGTACAGGATCTTCTTGCATCTGCAGAAAAAGTACTAAAGGAAAAGGAACCGGAAAAAGCAGAACAGATTCTGCAGAAAACCAAAGCGGAGTATGAAAAAGAGGCAGGTATCTGAACCTGTCTCTTTATTCTTCTGTACTTCCGGCCATTTCAATATAGCCGATTAAATCCTCATCCGGAACATAGCCGGGAACATAGCCAAGGAAAGAACCATCCGGCTTGACAATATAGGTTGTCGGATATCCCTGTATGCCAAAGCGGTTTGTGACGGATAAATCCGTATCATACAGGATATCCATACTGTATCCTTTATCCGCCATATAGCTTTCTACAAAAGCAATATCCCCTTCCCCGTTGACAAACGGGGCAGCAATCATGAGAACTTTGACATCCTCCATTGTATCATTGACTTTCTGCAGGCCGTCAAATTCCATATTGCAGTAAGAGCACCAGGTGCCGAAAAAATTGACTACGATTGTCTTTCCCCTGTAATCGGAAAGAGAAAAGGTATTTCCCTCTGCATCTGCCAGTGTAAAATCCATGGTATTGACATCCGCTTCATTCTGCGTCTGTTCTTCGACAACTTCTTCGCCTTTCATTTCATAAGCATGGATGATGCCATTTGCCTGATAGCACATGTATACACCCATTCCCATGACGACAAGTCCGCCGATCACGGATGTATATCTAACAATCCCCTTGTTCTTTTTGAGGAAGCGCAGAATCTGTGCCGTAAAGATGCCTAACAGAAGGAAGATGACGATGAATCCTGCCGCATAGCTGGCAATATAGAGATATCCGGTTGTCTTTGTTTCGGCAGAAGCCGCTGTCAGCATGGCCTGTCCCAGCATCGGTCCGATACAGGGGCTCCAGGCGAAGCTGAAGAAGAAACCGAGTATTAACGCCTTCAGGAAATTCATCTGACCGGAAAACTGCATCTGTTTCTGATAGGTTTTTTCCAGAAACGGAATCTGAATCACATGCAGGGAAAACAATCCTGCAAGAATCAGCAATACCCCTCCATACAGAAGAAAGGAAAGCTTCTGCTTTTCAAAAATATCATGCAGGAAACCGGATCCTGCCGCCATTAACACAAAGACAAAACAGATACCTGTCACAAACCCGAGTGTCAACAGCAGTGTGCGGGATAACCGGTAATGCACATTTCCTTCTTCATCCGTTTCCTTGGCATCCTTTGTCAGATATGCCAGATACAATGGCACAAGAGGAAGCACACATGGTGAGAAAAAGGACAGAAGTCCTTCCATAAAAAGAGTTCCTGCTGTTATTGTATTCATACAAGAACCCCGACTAAAACCATAAACAATACCGTGAATCCCAGAACGATGCGATATAACCCGAAGATTCTGAAATCATGGTTACGGATATATGCGACAAACATGCGGATCACGGTAAGGGAAACGATGAATGTTGCAACAGAACCGCACAACAGGATAAAGAACGATGACATTGTAATGACGGCATGGTATTTGATCACACGTACCAGTGCTGCCCCGAGAACGACCGGAATTGCGGTATAGAGGGAAAACTCTACTGCAGTCATTTTGGAAAAACCAAGCAGCTTTGCCCCGAGAATGACACATGCACTTCTGCCTGTACCCGGAATTAAAGCCAGTGTCTGCAGTACACCTGTCGCAAAGGATTCCCTGTAAGGTATCGCCTCAACAGAGGTGATTCTTACCCTGCGTCTGCCTCTTTCCAGAAGGATGAAACAGGTTCCGAGGATGACCAAAATACAAGCCATATAAATAAAGTTGCTGAAAGTTTTGCGGAACCATTCCTCCAGGAGTATGCCGGCAATGCCGACAGGTATGCTGGCGGCAATAATCCTGATCCAGATTTCCAATATCTGTCTTTTTCTTTTTTTCTGTTTTGTCTTGAAATAATCCAGTTTTGTCCGATACAGGAGAAATACGGCAATCACAGCGCCGATCCGGATAAATGTGATAAACAGCTCATAAAATGCATCATTATCCGCTGCTTCTGTAAACACATTCATCGTCATAAACGGTTTTAACAATGCCATATGAAATGTACTGGAAACAGGAAGCCATTCTGTGGCTCCCTGTACAATTCCCAATACAACAGATTTCAAAACATTGATAAAGAATATCATGAAACTCACCTGTCGGCTTTTTCTATGGCTTCTTTGATCTTCGGCAGATACTTATGCATTCTGCCGAAATCCGTCATTCGCCACATCCAGTTCGGTGCACCGACTGTTCCCGGTGTATTCAGTCTTGCCTCATGTCCCATATGCAGGTAATCAAATATCGGAAGGATTGCGATTTTTGCATTGGAGGCAAGCGTGTAATCAATAATATTATCAGGGAAACTGTGTTTCTTGTAACCCATTCTCCTGAGACAGGAAATCATGGCTTTTCTTTCCTTATGCGGCTTTAAATGATACCAGGAAAGAATCGGATCATTGTCATGTGTGCCTGTGTAAATGACAAGGTTTTCCTTGTCTTCAGGCATGCCGTATGTATTAAAGGAGAACTGAATGACTCGCATTCCCGGGAATGCATAATGATCACGAAGCGTAAAGACTTCAGGTCTTAAATCACCCAGATCCTCGGCTACAATCTCAATATCCGGAAGCTGTTTGAATACTTCATCAAACAATGCATAACCCGGTGCTTCAATCCATTCGCCATCGATGGCGGTAGGACAGCTTGCAACAATCTTCCAGTATGTATCAAATGCACGGAAATGATCTACACGGATAATATCAAACAGTCTCTGTGTATATGCCAGACGGTTGATCCAGAACGTGAACTTGTCCTCTTCCATAAACTTCCAGTCATAGATCGGATTGCCCCATCTCTGTCCGGTAGCGGAAAAATAATCCGGCGGTACGCCTGCGATAAAGGTAGGTCTGCCGTCATCATCCAGCAGGAAGTTCTTGCGGCTGCTCCAGACATCGGCACTGTCGATACCGACATAAATCGGTATGTCACCCATGATCTCGATACCATTGTCGTTGGCATACTGCTTCAGATCTTTCCACTGCAGATAAAGAATATACTGTAAGAAGACTTCATATAAAATATCATCCTGATATTCCTTCAGTTCAATCTTCTTATCCGTCGGATAATTCTTCTCTTCTTCCGGCCAGTCCAGCCAGCACTGCATATTGTTTTTCTTTTTAAATGTCATGAAGACAGAATATTCCTTAACCCAGTCCTGATAGGAGAAATTCGTATAATTCAGATCCGGTTTGAAATTCCTGTATGCTTCCTTCAGAAACGGTTCTCTGAATTTGCGGATCACTTCATAATCTATGGTCTTTGCCCTTCTGTGGAAGGACGGAACCTTCTGAATCAGGCCTTTTTCCTTCAGCCATTCCAGTGAAATGTAAATATCATCCATTGCATAGGAAGAATATGGCTGATAAGGCGAATTGCCGTAACCAAGCGGATTTAACGGCAGAATCTGCCATAATTTCAGTCCCGCTTTTTTACATAAATCAATAAATTCGTAGCTTTCTTTTCCGAAACTTCCACACCCGTTTTTAGACGGAAGTGATGCGATCGGCATCAATATTCCTGCTTTTCTCATAAAAAATACTTCCCTTATTCTGTATTTTAGTGTATCTTAAACAAGTGATTTTTTCCATTAAAAAGTGAAAAAAAACTTGCTTTTTTTCACAAAAAGTGGTAAATATCGTAAGACAAAAAAGAAGGAGAATATCTATGGATTTAAAAAAACTGCTTGTATCTTATCTGAATAAACCAATCGAGGAAGCAAATGACGACGAGCTCTTCGCTGCCTGTTTGCAGCTGGCAAAAGAAAAAGCTGCAGAACTTCCGTTGGTTAAGGGAGACAAGAAAGTATATTATATCAGCGCAGAATTCCTGATCGGAAAACAGCTGGGCAAAAACCTGATCAACCTCGGCTTATATGACGAGCTTGATGAAATATTGACAAAACACGGAAAATCCCTTTCCAAGATCGAAACCAAGGAAAAAGAACCATCACTCGGAAACGGCGGACTGGGAAGACTGGCTGCATGTTTCCTCGATTCAATCGCAACACTCGACATGTCGGGTGACGGTATCGGATTAAATTATCACTTCGGTCTGTTCAAGCAGTTATTTAAAGACCATAAGCAATATGAAATACCTGATGAATGGCTTGATGACAAAAACATGCTGATTGATACCGGCGTTTCCTTCCCGGTAGAACTGGCAGGTAAAGTTTATAACTCGCATATGTATGATTTGGATGTCATCGGTTACAAGGGAAACAAAAACAAACTGCATCTTTTTGATCTCGATACAGTTGACGAATCCATCGTTCATGACGGCATTGAATTCGAC
>JAFYCG010000256.1 GCA_017539825.1 Solobacterium sp.
CCGCCAGCGGATATTTTTGATGATGTACCCGACTGCAGCGTCAATCAGCTGAAATATGTTGCCTTCCTCTCTGACAATATCAAGAAAGGTTTCTTTGTGTTCCGTAGCGAAGACTGCCATTTTTAATACGATGGGATGCCTGCTTGAAAACAGAACTTTCCCGGCGTTAGTCAACGCATCGCCGTTTAAAACTCCAATCCTTCGCAGGATTGTTTCTTTATCGTATCCATAATCCGGCATACGTCCGCATTTCACAGCATCCCTATAGAAGTTCTCCAGTGTTTTATCATCCACATCCGATATTGTTTCATCGGATGTCTTGTTTCCCCAGTTCTCAGTGTATTCCTGGCCGATCATGATCTTCCGAAGCTCTGCCGGAGTCAGTTCCCTATCCTCATCAGCAGTACGGATATAATACTTTCCAAAGGCAGAATAAGGAACATCATCACCCTGGAATTCTACGACGATCACTTCGTTCCCATCAATTACATCCGTAGTAACTGTCGGGATGATCTGAGGTCGAATCGCCTCGAAAATCTTTCTGGACACATCACGTAATGTTGAGTCGGTGATTGTAAACCGGAAGGTTGTACCATCGTTTTTCAGACCGAAATACACCTTTCCCCGGCGATGCTTGTTGAGAATGCCGCAAATGGAGACCATGGCTTCGTTCAGTTCCCCAGTAGTCTTCTTAAACTCAGTATACTCATCTTCCCGCATAGCAGCACCTCCTCCGTATTCGCTATTATATCCACCATGGCCATATAAATCAATAATAAAGGCCAAATAAATGGCTAATATAAAAAGGGTATAAAAGTCTAATGTACAAAGTTTTTAAGTTCTATGTTTTTTCAGTACGGCAGGTCATTCTCTGCCATGATCTGTTAATGCTCTTTTATGCGCAAATCAAACACATTCTGTTATCCGCACTTCTCATTTGTGCATATGCTTAAGAGTTCGGATAACCAGTGTTTTACTTTTCCGGGTGTAGATGATCGAGCTTGTCTCTAAAACAGGGACACTGATTTGGAGAAACTGTTTTCACACAAAAGACAGGATAGCCGGGGACGGTATAAGCCTCGTTATCACTCACATTCTGTTATAGTTATATTTTCATCCGATATTTTGCAACAAAAATCGTTCCGAAATGAACACTTTCAGGTTCTTTTGAAGAGGATGAGATCTTCTTTCCTGATACAAAAAAGAGAAACCTCAGCAGATTCCTCTTTGTTCTTCTTTCGCTTTCCTTTCACAAGCTGTCAAAGGTGTATTGGGATTGTTGCGATGAAATGCAATGCATTTCTCACAATTGCGATATCTCGGACAACCTGCACTCTCTCCTCTTGGACAGGGACATTTTTCAGAATTATATAAATAATCAGGTTTGTTTGTCATAATTTCTCCTTCAGTTTTTCAATAATGGTTAAATCTGCAGGCAGCCATTCTACCGTATCCAGTTCTTCTTTGGTTAACCATCTTGCTGCTTCATGTTCCAACAGTACAGGTTTGCCTTCGATGATCTTACACCAGTAACATCTCATACTGAGATGAAAAGCAGGATAATCATACTCTATGGTCGTTATATACTCACCTACTTCAATCTCTGTATTTAATTCTTCTTCAATTTCTCTTTTTAAAGCTTCTTCGGGTGTTTCTCCTTCTTCTACTTTTCCGCCGGGAAATTCCCACCCGTCTTTAAAATCACCATACCCTCTTTGGGTTGCAAAGATTTTATCTTTTTCTTTGATGACTGCTGCTACAACGTTAACTGTTTTCATCATTACCTCACACACTATTTTAGTATGCATATGTAATGCATACAACCTGTAAAAAGTTTACAATACAATTATGAAAATGTTATGGAAATTGAGTAAGGAAGCAATTCGTTACAGGGGTCTTTATATTCTTGCAATACTTGCAACACTGTCTCTTACATTGGTGAATCTGTCTGCACCGAAGGTATTATCTGCTATGACGGGTATTGTCAAAGAAGGTGTGGATGAAAATGCCCTGATTGAAATCAGACATTTGACAATCATTCTGATCGCATTATATCTTTCAAGAATACTATTCCGCTTTATGAGCAATTATCTTGCGCATAAGGCTGCATGGTATCTTGTCGGAGATCTGCGTACGAAAACCTATGATAAACTGGAACGCATGCATCTCGGATTCTTCCATGACAAGCAGACCGGTGATCTGATGAGCAGAATCGTCAATGATACAAGAGACTTTGAGTTACTCTATGCACATATGATTCCTGAATCCATCACCAATATTGTTACCTTTGCGGGTGTATTGATTATCCTTCTGACAATCAATCCGAAATTAGCATTAATTACATGTGCACCGATCCCCTTTATCCTGGTATCCGGTATTATCTTCTCCAAGAAGGTCAGACCGTACTTCCGTATATCGCAATCCAAGATGGGTGAACTCAACGGTAAACTGCAGGATAATCTTTCCGGTATTCATGAAATACAATCTTTCGGCAGAGAAGGATATGAAACAGAGAGAGTCAATGAAAAGAACTTTGACCATGTCAAAGCCATGTTGAAAGCATTGAAGATCAGTGCTGTATTCCATCCTACGGTTGAATTCATATCCTCTATCGGAACAATCCTCGTTGTGGGATTCGGCGGGTATCTTGCATATAAAGAAGGTCTTCAGGTAGAAGATATTGTTGCTTTCCTGTTATATTTATCGTTATTCTATCAGCCTGTTACAGGGTTGGCGAATCTGTTAGAAAACATGCAGCAATCTTTGGCAGGTGCGGAACGTGTCATGATGATTCTTGATGCACCATGTGAGATTACGGATAAACCCAATCCGATTGATTTAAAAACATGTGACGGCAAGATCTCCTTCGATCATGTCAGCTTCTCCTACATAGAAGGAACACCTGTATTGGAAGATGTATCCTTTGTATGTCAACCGGGACAGATGTTAGCACTGGTCGGTCCTACGGGTGTCGGTAAAACTACCATTACACAATTAATCTCCCGATTCTATGAACCGGATCAGGGAACAATCTGTATTGATGATACAAACATCAATGATATCAGTATTGAAAGTCTTCGTAAGAATATCTCTGTGGTTTTACAGGATACATTCTTATTTAACGGTACAATCTCTGAGAATATCAGTTATGCAAGACCGGAAGCTACATTTGAAGAAATACGTGAAGCAGCCAAAGCAGCAAACATCGATGATGAAATCATGGCTATGCCTGACGGTTATGATACACAGACAGGTGAAAGAGGCATTAAATTATCAGGCGGTCAGAAACAGCGTATATCTATCGCAAGAGCTATATTAAGAAGATCTCCGATTATTATTCTTGATGAAGCAACAGCTGCAGTAGATGTAGAAACAGAACAACAGATTCGTAATGCGATTAACAACCTTGCAGGCAAAAGAACAATCATCGCCATAGCACACAGATTAAGTACAATCCGTACAGCTGACCAGATCCTTGTCATTGAAAAAGGCAAAGTCAAAGAACAGGGAACACATGATGAATTGATTCAGCTGAACGGTTATTATGCACATATGAATGATATACAGAAGATAGAGGAATGATAAAGAAACCATTTACCATGAATATATAGATTTTTGGTCACTTGAAACACGTACTTATACGTACTATTGTATATGCGTGTTAAGGAGGAAGGCCATATGCCTATGACGTCTAAGGCAATGGTTGCTCTTCTTTTGAAGAATGGATTTATGATATGAAAAACAGCATATATTATCCTGCAGTATTTCATGCCTCAGAGAACAGTAAAGGATACTGGGTTGAATTTCCCGATTTGCCTGGTTGTTTTACAGAAGGCAAAACAGATGAAGAAGCTGTGGAAATGGCAAAAGAAGCATTAAGTTTATATCTTGACTCAAGCGATGAAAACTTTGATTTTATAATTTCCAAACCATCTTCGCTTAAGGACATCCAACTGCTTTTCCCCGATGAAATCATTATGCTTATTGAAGGAAATCCGGAATACTATTCTAGAAAATATAATACAAAAGCAGTCAAAAAAACATTAACTATACCACAATGGCTGAATGACCTGGCCATCAAAAAAAATATTAATTTTTCACAGGTACTGCAGGAAGCATTAATTGCGAAACTGGAATTATAAACTTTTCTCTCTCAGCTTTCATGATCGAAAGCTTTTTTCTTTGAAAGATGCACTTTTAATCCTAAATGACAAGTAACAAATTCGTAATACAATTAATAAAACAGAGACTATTTGTCATAATAGTCCCTGCTTTTAATTAACTTCTTCATGTGATGCATTACCGCATCATTCAGCTGTACATAGTATTTATCACTCATCGATCCGCACATTTCTTTAGCAGCCTGTTCTGCTGTCATGCTCCGGTATTTTTTTCCTCTGCACCATTCCTCTAATATCTTGCTTCCTCCGGCACAGAAATGCGCTATATGAAAATCTTCAATTTCCGTTGCCTTCCTGTTCCAGGCTGTTTCAACAATCTCTTTTCCCATCTCATAAGTATATTGGTAAATAAAGGAAAGATAGGAATTGACACCGCTTGTATTAAACATTGCATACTGATCAGGATGTTCTCTGGCTTGTCTTAATAATGCAGCAAAAAGATCTTCCATACTCTTGCAGTCACTGCTGATAATCGCATCATCATAGATTGTTTTAAATCTTTCAAACATGACATCTGCTTTATCATGAAAATAACGATAGAATGTTGTCTTCCCTACACCGGCTTCCTTAATGATCATTTCCACGGTTACTTCATCATATGATCTTTGATATACCAGTTTGGAAAAAGCATCAATGATTTTTCTCTTTGTTTTCTTCACCATACATATACTCCGGACAGACAGTATGCCTGTTGCTTTGTTTATTTATATTATAAATCATCTTAAGAAAAAGACCGTAAGAAGAAACTCTTCTTTACGGTCGATGCTTTATTCCGCTTGTTTGTTGGGGAGGTTAATCCGTATCACTACCCCGCAATATTCCAAGACCATGTTCTAAAGGAGGAAGAATGATATCCAGATCCTCTCTGCAGGCTTTCGGACTGCCGGGGAGATTGATAATTAATGTTTTTTTGCGTATGCCTGCTGTCTGCCTTGATAACATCGCTTTCGGTGTAATCTTCATAGATCCTGCCCGCATTGCTTCCGCAATACCCGGTGCCATACGATCACAGACTTCTTCTGTTGCTTCAGGGGTAATATCCCTTACAGAGAAACCGGTTCCGCCTGTAGTAAAGATAACATTAACCTGTCTTTGATCCGCCAGACGGATTAACTGTCTTTTCAAAAGATTCTTTTCATCCGGAAGAAGGATTGTCTCAATCACACGATATCCTTTTTCCGTAAGTATCTCTTTGATGACAGGTCCGCTTCTGTCTTCGTATTCTTTCCTGTATGCTCTGTCGCTTAATGTAATGATTGCTGCGGTAAACGGCCTGTCATCGGATAAAGGATATACTTCCACCTCATCACCGACATGGATGGTTCCGCCTTTCAGTACTTCGGTAAAAACACCTTCTCTTGGCATGATGCAGTCACCTACCACATTGAAGATGGCACAATGGTCATGGCATTCTTTTCCGATCTGCGTCAATCGCAAAAGACATTCTCCGATACGGATTTCACTGTCTACGGGAATCGTTCTCAGATCATATCCTTCCACAACAATGTTTTCTCCGAATGCACCGAAATCGACATCTACACCTTTTTTCCGAAAAGCATCAATCTTCTCGAACGCCAGTAAAGATACCTGACGATGCCAGTTTCCTGCATGTGCATCTCCCTCAATACCCCAGTTTTCTTTTAAAAGGGCAGACGGAATCTCATATTTTTGCGTTCCTTTTTTATCGCTGCGGCATATAGCCAGTACTTTACCCATCTCTATCCTCCGATCTGTCTCATCTTTTTCTTTTCCGTAATTTTGCTTAGTTTTTCAAAACAGTGTTCTTTCGGTTTATAAACAATCGCATCCTGTAATCTTTGTTTCAGAAGTTCTGCTGTTCCTTCTTCACTGCGTAATATTTCACGCAAATCAAAGGTATCCCCGTAACATAGGCATGGTTTGATTTTTCCTGTTGAAGTCAGACGGATGCGGTTGCATGTATCACAGAACTTATCATTTACAGCACTGATAAACCCGATACTTCCCTGAAAGCCGGGAATTGTGATATAGACAGCCGGTCCGTTGCCATGGATCCTGTTATCCTTTTGTACACCCGGATATAATTCTTCTATTTCTTTTAATAATTCATGGTTGTTGATACCCAGTGTCTTGTCTCCGTAACCGATTGGCATCAGCTCAATGAACCGGACATCCAGAGGCTGATCTTTTGCCAGAAGCATCAATTCTTTCCAGTCATTTTCATTGCTGTTTTTTTGCAGAACCGTATTGATCTTTGTCGGTATGCCTGCCTGTAGAGAACAAGCAATCCCCTCTTCGACTTTTTCCAGCATGTCAAATCCTGTTATTTCCTGATATTTCAAAGGATCTAATGTATCCAGGGAAATATTTATACCGTCTATACCTGCATCCTTCAGATCATCGATAACCTCTTTTAACAGTATGCCGTTAGTAGTTAATGTCACTTTTTCAATACCGGGTATTTTTTTGATTTCTTTGATCAATACAGAACAATCTTTACGTACCAGCGGTTCCCCGCCGGTTACCTTGATCTTGCGGATACCGAGCTGC